>JAUMDJ010000100.1:0-7173 GCA_032121895.1 Chloroflexota bacterium
CAGTCTCTGACCCTGCTATCCGCAAGGCCATTGCACAGGCAACCGATAAGAACGCCATCTGGAGCCGCCTACTGAATGAGGCTGGCGTGGTCGCTACTTCAAGCGTCACCCCGCTCGCCTGGTTCTACAAGGAGCAGAGCCCGCTCAATTTTGATCTAGCCGCTGCAAAGAAGACCCTCACCGACGCAGGTTGGGTTGACAGCAATGGCGATGGCATCGTTGAGAAAGATGGCGTTTCGGCCATTCTCGAGTTCTGCACAACGTTGAAGCCAATTCGAAAGTCAACCGTTGCGTATGTGGCGGGCGACCTTGCGAAGATTGGGATCAAGGCCGTGTACAACGGTGGCGGCACCATCTTTGCTCCGTGGACCGAGTCGGACGAGAACCTCTCGTGCAACCTGTCCCGCGGAAACTTTGACGTTGCTCTGCACGCCTACAGCTCGGGCATTGAAGCGGTCTCGCTCTACGGCGTGTACCACTCAAGCAAGTTCAATCCAGACGGCCAGAACGACGCCAAGGTGAGCGACCCAGCACTTGATGCTGAGTTGGACATCATCAAGGGCACGATTGACCTGGATGTGATCGCGGCTTCGGCTGCGAAAGTTCAGGAGATCATGGCCGCGACCACGGTAGAGATCCCTCTCTACTACTGGTTGGGGATCGAACTCGTGAGCGACAAGGTTGGCGGGTTCCTTTCGAACCCAACGCAGGCCGGTCCGCTCTGGAACGCAGGGGATCTCTCCCTCGCGAACTGATCGGGCACACTTCACCAACGGGTGAATCTGAACGAGGGGTGGGACGCAAGTCCCGCCCCTCGTTCTTTTTGGCGCACAACCCGCGAGCGCGAGACGGGGCAGGCCCTACCTGGGTTCGGTGGGTGGTGCACACACCTCGCCGCCTCAGGGTGATCGGCTACGATTCGGCAGGCACAGAGGGGTGCAGAGAGGGGGTTAGATGCTGAAATTCGCGCTTCGCAGAATCGCTGCCAGCCTTCTCATCCTCCTCGGCACCACCGTCTTCATCTACGCGCTGCTTCTCGCCGCTCCGGGCGGACCAGAACAGAAGTACGCAAATAACCCGCGCTTCACACCACAGCAGCAACAGGCATACGTCAAAGCTCTTGGCCTCGATAAGCCCGTCCCCGTGCAGTACTGCCGCTGGCTCGGCGCATGCCGCCGCGACGCCGATGGGATCGAAGCGCTGATCGGCCCAACAGGCTTCCCCAGCATCCTTCCCGCGTTCATCTCGGGAGTTAGCACGGGAATCGTGCACGGAGACTTCGGCTACAGCTACGAGAACGGGAACGCCGTCATTGAACGCATTAGCGGAGCGCTGCTTCCCACGCTGATTCTGGCTGGACTATCCGCTGTTCTCTGGCTCTCGCTGGCGGTCGTTCTTGGGGTGATCACCGCGCTCAGGAATGGCGGGCTCTTTGATAACACCTTCAGCGTGTTCACCTATATCACCGCAGCATTCCCCACATTCATCTTGGGCTTTGCGCTGATCTCAATCTTCTCCGTGGGTCTTGGCCTAACGCCAGTGAGCGGTATGACCGATGGGCGGCTCTCCCCAGCATTCGGCAGCGACGCGTACTGGGTCTACTTCTCTCAGAATCCTGGTGTTGCTATTGCAGACCTGGCGAGCCACCTCATCCTTCCTGTGGCGACACTCGTCACAATCAGCGTCGCTGGCGACGCCCGGTATGTACGTCAGAGCGTGTTGGAGTCCATGGGCATGGAGCACGTTCGCACCGCGCGGTCAAAGGGACTAAGCAACCTGCGCATCAATCGCCGACACATTCTGCGCACTGGTCTGATCCCATTTGCAACCAACATCGGCCTCGCCTTCCCCTTCCTCGTCTCCGGGGCGCTCATCACCGAGACGATCTTCAGCTGGCCAGGGATCGGACGGCTCACGTTGATTGCCATCGGCAATCTTGATTACCCGCTCTTGATGGGGATTCTCTCCATCGGCGCGGCCGCCGTTGCGATCGGCAATCTCATCTCCGATCTTCTGTATGCAGTCCTTGATCCACGGGTGCGACTGTGAGCACCAGCGTGAACGAGCGTCTCCCTGTCTCCGAGAGCCCATGGCTTCAGGCTCGGAAGCGCTTCATGCAGACGCGAATGGGACCTGGCGGTCTCTTTATCCTCGGTGCCATCTTCGTCTTCGTGGTGATCGGCTCACTCCTCCTCCCATACGACTTCTATTACGTCCCGCAGCCCGATCAAATCAGCTTTGTTGGGCGCCCACCCGCTTGGGGCCGACCATTCGGCGAGACTGGCATGTTGCAGCTCGACGTGATGACACTCGTCTCGAACGGCGGACGAACGTCGCTGGTCATCGGGTTCGCCACCGCAATTGGATCAATCACGATCGGCACTTTCGTCGGGGTGATTGCTGGCTTCATCGGCGGAAAGGTGGACTCCGTGCTGATGCGTCTCGCCGATGTCTTCCTCATGATCCCTTCGCTCTTCGTCATCCTCTTCCTCGCCCGCATCTTCCAAGGTGAAGGTGGCGGCGGCGTCTGGTCGCTTGTCATTGTGTTCGTTGCCTTCGGTTGGATGGGGCTCGCGCGCTTGGTCCGCGGTCAGGTGCTTGCGATTCGCGAGATGGAGTTTGTTGAGGCGGCGCGCGCCTTGGGCGTCCCGCCGCTCCGAATTGCGTTGCGGCACATCCTGCCGAATGCGATCGGGCCACTCGTGGTCGCGGCACCCTTCATTGTTGGCGGAGCAATCGTCAGCGAAGCCTTCATCAGCTATCTCGGATTCGGTGTCAACCCAGCTGTCCCCACCTGGGGGAACATCCTCTCTGAATCGGCGAGGTTCCTGCAGCAAGGGAACTGGTGGTGGATCGGCTTCCCTGGGCTCTTCATCGTCCTTACGGCACTCTCAGTGAACATGATCGGTGACACGCTCCGTTCCGCACTTGATCCTCGAGGCCGGAAGTGACCGAGCGGAGCGGCGCACCTGTCATCTCCGTAACCGATCTCAACATCTCCTTTAAGACTGCCGCAGGCGTGATCAAAGTGGTGGAGAACGTCTCGTTCTCGATTGGGAAGGGCGAGTGCCTTGCAGTGGTTGGTGAATCAGGTTCTGGCAAGAGCGTCTCCGCTCTTGCCACGATCGGACTCCTTGTAAAGGATCAGTCGATCGTCACCGGCTCCGTCATCTTCCGCGGTGAGGAGCTGCTCGGCAAGCCTGAATCCTACATGCGCAAGATTCGTGGCGGTGGCATCTCCATGATCTTTCAGGAACCGCTCTCCGCGCTTAACCCCGTCACCACCATTGGTGAACAGATTGCCGAGGTGCTTGTTGCCCACGGACGCGCAGGCTGGAAGGAAGCAAACAGGAAGGCGATTGAATACTTAGAGCTCGTGGAGATCGCGCAGGCACCACAGCGCGTCAAGCAGTACCCACATCAACTTTCTGGCGGGATGCGACAGCGCGCCATGATCGCCATGGCGCTTGCCGGTGAGCCTGAACTGATTATCGCCGACGAGCCGACCACCGCACTCGACGTCACGATTCAAGCACAGGTGCTGGATCTGCTCCGTCGCACGACTCGCGAACGCGGGACGGCACTGATGTTGATCACGCACGACCTTGGCGTTGTTGCCGAAACGGCGGATCGCCTTGCGGTCATGTATGCGGGGCAGATCGTTGAAGAGGGGCCCGCAAAAGAGGTGCTCCGCGCACCAGCGAGCCCGTACGCGCTCGATCTCATCGCCTCCATCCCCTCCTATGCGCGTCGCGGGAAGGGCCTCACCACCATCCAAGGCGCCGTCCCCTCCCCGGCTAACTTCCCAAGCGGCTGCAGGTTCCACCCACGATGTCGATTCGCGGTAAAGGCGTGTGCCGCGTCCGTACCTGAGCTGACGCCGCGGACCGGCGATCGCTCAGTCCGATGTTTCCGTGCTGATGAGATTGCAGCAGGTGCGAAGTGAGCGAGAAGCGCATCGCAACCGGAACTTCGGCAAACCTGCTGGAGCTCCGCGGCGTGAAGAAGCACTTCCCGATCGGCAGCGCCATTCCTCTGATCCAGAAGCGAAAGACGGTGAAGGCGGTTGACGGTGTTGATCTCGCCATTGCGCGCGGGGAGACGCTCGCAATCGTCGGCGAATCGGGCTCAGGGAAGACAACGCTCGGCCGCGTCGCGCTCGGCCTCCAGAAGCCGACCGCGGGTGAGGTCTGGTTTGACAGCGCGAAGCTCACCGATCGCAGTGCGGAGGAGCAGCGCAAGTTGCGTCGCAGGATGCAGATCGTCTTCCAGGATCCATTCGGTTCACTGAATCCACGTCTCCCGATCGGCGACCAGATTGAAGAAGGGCTCGTCGCCCATGCAATCGGGACCGCGTCGGAGCGAAAGGACCGCATGCACGCAGCTCTTGAGATCGTTGGCCTTCCAGAGGAGTATGCGGTTCGCTATCCACACGAATTCTCTGGTGGACAGCGTCAGCGCATCGGCATTGCCCGCGCGCTCGCACTTGATCCTGAGTTCGTCGTTCTTGACGAGCCAGTCTCTGCCCTTGACGTCTCCATCCAGAGCCAGGTGCTCAACCTGCTCGCCGATCTTCGAGAGAAGCAGGGGCTCACCTACATGTTCATCAGTCACAACCTAGACGTTGTGGGCTACTTCGCGGATCGTGTGGCGGTGATGTATCTCGGGAAGGTTGTGGAGACTGGACCGGTGGATCAGGTGTTCACCAAGCCACAGCACCCGTATACGATTGCCCTCCTCTCCGCGGTGCCGAAGATTGAAGCGCACGACACGGCCGACCGTCTCATCCTTGAGGGCGAGATCCCGTCGCCAATCAACCCGCCATCCGGCTGCCGTTTCCGCACACGCTGCTGGCTGCGCGAACAGCTCGGCAACCCGGAGCGCTGCTCCACGGAGGAACCGCTCCTTGCCGCCTCACCGCGCGCGCTTGACGTGGCTGTTGCCTGCCACTTCCCACTTGAGGATGGCGCTGCATCAACCACAAAGGTTGGCCGCACCGCAGCGGCGGCGAAGAGCAAGGCGAGCGCTTAATCCCTACTCTCGACTGAACCGTTCTCGTGCAGCAGATGCAGCGTCAGCGCTGCGCGGATCTGGGTCTATTCGCTGATCAGCCACCGCAATGAGGTCCGCCGCCTCTCTGAGCGACGCGTAGATGCCAGCGCCCACTCCTGCGATCGCCGCCGCGCCCGCTGCCGCCGCCTCTGCGATGCGTGGTACGACCACGGGAACTCCAAGAAGATCAGCGCGCATCTGCCGAATTCCACGGGGCACATGCGCCTCTGTGGTGTGAAGTCCAACCGTTGCCCCTGTTGCCGGGCCAGAGAGCCACATCTCATCAAGTGGCAGGCCCGCGGCACGCGCGGGTGCGAGTAGCGCCTCAACCGCAAGTGCGCCTCGCTCCGCTGCAGCTCGAACGCGCTGCACGCCACTAAGTGTCTCGCTGGCAGCCGAACCGAGAGAGAACTCGCCGAGAGGAAGATCGGCAACCTCCTGCATCAACGTCTCTGGACGCGCGCCGCGAGCGATCGCGTTGGTGATCGCCTCGTCTAGGAGGAGGCCAGTCCCTCCAAGTGCACCACCGAGAATTCGGAGGTCGCCGAATGGAGTGGGCGCCGGACCAGACCAAAGTGCAGCGCCAACGTGCGCGCTAATGCGCGCGGCGGTATCTGCCATTACCGAAACGCCAACGCCGCCCGCGGCACCCCCAACATCAACACCACGTCCCACGTGCATGAGCCCCGCGCCAACCACTGCCGCCAAGCCGTCATTCGTGCCAGAGACAACAGGCGTGCCAGCTCGCAGCCCCAACTCTTCTGCGACCTCAGTGCGCAGTACACCAATCTTTGTTCCTGGATGAACCTCTGGTGGGAGAGCACGCTCGTCGAGCCCGCCATGCGCTCCAAGCAGGAGTGCGCGGTCCGCAGGAGCAAGGCCACGAGCCGGATCCCAGAATGAGGCGACCGCCTCGCCGCTTAGACGGAACGCAAGCGCATCCCAGGTTGAGAGCAGGTACGCGGTGTTCCCTGCCGCTTCAGCACGCTCTCGGAGGAACCAACGTGCCTTTGGGAGCTCGGCAAGGAGCCAACCTGAGCGTTGGAGAAGTGCGGCAAGATGCGCATCATCACTCGCGGCCCGCCGATCACTCCAGAGCATCGCTGGTGCGGCCGCTGACCCATCAGCGCGCACTGGAACAAGTGTCGGCCCATGCCCAACCGCCGTGATCCCAAGGATCTCAGTGTCGTCTCCCGCAACTGCGCGCGCTTCATTGGTTGCATGAACGATCGTACGCCACCAGGCGTCAGGATCTTGTTCGGCGGTCCCGCCCTCACCCACCACCTGGTGCGCACTTTTCTGACGGATCAACGCGCGTGGCGCACCGCTCTCTACATCCGTGATCAACACCTTGACCGCGGTGCTGCCGAGGTCAATCGCGAGGAGTGCGCCGCGCGTGGGAGTCACTGCGCAGCTGCCGCGCGAACGGCGCGACGGTTCAGCGTGGGCCGGCGCTGCGGCCGTTGTTGACGTACCACCAGGCACTCGGGAAGATTCCCGCAGCGAGCGCGATCTTGATCGCGTCACCAATAAGGAACGGCGTGAGCCCCTTGCTGATCGCTTCACCCGCGCCCACCTGGAGTGCCGCCGCGAGCCAGCTGACACCGAACGCATAGATGATGAGATTGCCGATCAGCATCGCACCAACGGTTCCGACCACGCTGCGATCCCAACCGAGATCGGCGAGTCGCCCAACGATCCAGGCGGCGAAGAGCATGCCGATGAGATAGCCGCCAGTTGGCGCCAGCGCGAGTGCACCGTCCGCTCCACTGACTGAAAACTGCTCGATGCCGCTCCCACCAGACTTAAAGAGTGGCGCGCCGGCAAGGCCAAGCAGGAGATAGAGGCTGAGCGAGGCAACACTGCGTCGGGCTCCGAGTGCCGCGCCAACGAGGAGGACGCCGAACGTTTGTCCGGTGATCGGGACGGGTGTGCCAGGGAGTGGGATCACGACCTGAGCCGCCGCGCCAATAACCAGCGCGCCGACGATTGCTAGGGCGAGCCCCTGGAGCCGCGAGCCGAGTCGCTCACCAAGGAAGACCGGGAAGAAGAAGTCGCCGAGCGTCACGCCGTGCTCCGCCGCCGGAATCCGTGCCACCGCTGGAATTGATCGCCTGATCT
>JAUMDJ010000101.1:0-3265 GCA_032121895.1 Chloroflexota bacterium
TTGATCGCTACTTTGACGAGTACTTCTCGCGCACGTCAGAGCAGAATCGGATCCTCTCGCTCGGCGGATTTAGCGCCGACGAGTTCAGCGCACTCGTAGAGACGGTCAACCAGCGTGCAAAACCAGGTGAGCTCGCCGCCGTTGAGTTCAACGTCTCATGCCACAACGTCAACTTTGATTTCAATCCGATCATTGAAGAGGTGCTCAAGCGTGCGGTTCCCGCCTCGCGTTTTCCTGTGATCCTGAAGCTCTCACCTGACTTTGACTATCTCGCTCACGCGCGCTTGGCGGAAGCGAACGGGGTCGCCGCACTAAGTGCGATCAACACGGTGAAGGGCCTTCGACTCGACCCAAAGAGTGGCGCGCCACTGCTGAAGAATCGCTACGGCGGGCTCTCCGGTCGCGCCATCAAGCCGATCGGCCTGCGAGTGGTGAGTGAGTTGCGTGAGGCTGGCATCCGCCTCCCAATCATTGCCGGAGGCGGCGTGCGCACCTTCAACGACGTGCGGGAGTATGGATGGGCTGGTGCGGATGCTGCATCGCTCGGCTCAGAAGCGTGGCTCAAGCCGCTATGGTCAATGCCGCTGGCGCCGTTGCACGGACTTCACATTCGGCGCCTCATTCGTCAGGTAGAAGGGTGGTCACCGAGATGAGAATCCAGCAGTCGGACCTCACGTCGCTTGAGCAGAAGCTGGTCGACGAGGCAATGCGCATTCGGCCGCGCGCCTACGCCGTCTACTCCAACTATCTTGTTGGTGCCGCGGTTGCCGACGCAGACGGTGGAATCCACGTTGGGGCGAACATGGAGGGGGCCGACTTCACCCTCACCGTGCACGCGGAACAACACGCCATGAACGCCATGCGCCTTGCGACCAATGCAAAGGCGGTCGCGCTCGCATTCGCTGTGCAATCTCCAGCTGAAGCACCATCGCCCTGCGGCGTCTGCCGACAGCGCATCCGTGAATTCGCGGGCTCCCTGCAGATGCCGATCGTTGCCGTCAGCCTCGACGAGAACTTGAAGATTGAACGCCTGAATCGCTACCCATTTGACTACCTGCTGCCAAACTCGTTCGGCCCGGAGAATCTTGGCAAGTAGTAATTGATAGCAAAACGCTCCGCTGCAGCGTCAGCTGCAACGGAGCGCTATGAAATCGACTTCGTTAGTTTTTAAGGTCTTTGTAGACCGCAAAAAGCACTGGGATCATCACGATGACCCCGAGCACAAAGACAATCGGTTCGGTCACTTGCTCTTCTTCCCCAGAAGTGTGCCGAGCGAAAGGATCGCTGGGACCCAGAGACCGATATAGACTGCCGTGTCAGCGTTGGCAGTAAAGCCAACTCCGAAATAGTGCGCGAGCGAAAGTGCGAGGCTTGCAGCCGCCGCAACGATGTACAGGTTCTTCGAATCCATGATTCCTCCCTAACGTTGACCCGAGTTTCGGGCCTATGCGTCACTTTACCGCAGGCGGATGCGCGAGGCTACCCCTCACGCAGGGCGGGCGGATCCGCTTCGTCGCCAAGGTCCACCTTGGCGATCCGCTCCCCCTTGCTGACGATCCGCTTCACGGAGGTCTGCGCCCCGCTGATGTCGTCGCCAATCTGCCGGAAGTGAGTCGCGAGCTTCTCAATGCGTTCCGCCAGAAGCTCCACATCTCTGGTGAGCCCGCCTACCTCGCGCTGGATCAGGGCCGCCTGCTCGCCGATCTTTGATTCAACGTGGAACATGCTCACCGTTGCGAGGAGCGCGTGCAGGGTGTTCGGTGAGGCGAAGACCACGCGCTTCCCATTTGCGTACTGCTCCATGTCTGGGAAGCTCGTGAAGAGCTCCGCGTAGATCGCCTCTGACGGGATGAACATCACAGCGAGACGACTCGTCTCACCAGGGATGACGTACTTGGATCCGATCGCATCAATGTGCGCCTTCAGCGCCGTGCGGAACTGAACGGCGGCAGTAGGGTCACCTGCCACGAGCTTCTGGTACGCCTCCAGCGGAAACTTTGAGTCGACGCAGACGCGGTTGGAGGCGGCACCGCGTCCCACGATGCAGTCGGCGATCTTTCCGTTGGAGAGCGTCTCTTGGAAGCTGTAGAGGTCCGTTGGTAGCGCGTCACGCACGATCTCTTCGAGTCGTGCTTCGCCGTACTGGCCGCGCGCCTGTTTGTTCTGGAAGACGGAGAGGAGCTCATCCATCGGTTCGCGAAGCCGGTCAATCCCCTGCTGAGCGGCGTCAATGCGCGCGAGGCGCTCAACAACCGACTGCAGCTGATCTTCTACGCGCTGTGCCTGCAACGTGCTTGTGGGATCGGGCGGCGCGGTGCGACCCGATCGCGCGGCGGCGAACAGCGCAGCGGCGGCGGCGATGGCTGCAAGGATCAGCGCGATAATCGTGACCAGATCGTTCATGCGCTCAGTCTCACTGATCGCCGTGCCGACTGCGTGGCACGGCGCGTTGGCCTACTAGAACCAGCCGAAGAGCCCCGACTTCTTCTTCAAGATCGGAAGACCAGTGCGGCCAGACTCCTTCACCTTGTATCCCTCAGGAACTGCCGCGACGGCACCCTTCCCCGGCTTCTTTGCGAAGAAGTAGAGCGTCACGGTCTTCCCACTCGCAACCTTTCGTGATCGCCCGTGCAGGAAATACGTAGTCCCTTTCGAATTCTCAAATGAGAACGCGGCCATGGCGTTTCCTCCCTTCGTGACACGACGGTCACGTTGCGGCAATCGTACGCCCCAGAAGGCGTCGTGACAATGGTTTTGACGCGTTATTGAGTGCCGGGAACTGGCAGCGCACGGGAGAGAAACTCGGGCATCCGAGTCAGGTCTACGTTGCCGCCGCTAAGGATGACAACCACGCGATCACCTTGTGACACAGGAATACGTCCAAAGAGGAGGGCGGCGAGCGCGGCGGCGCCAGCTGGCTCCACCACCTGCTTGCAGCGCTCGGCGAGGAAGCGGAGGCCGCCGAGGATCTCTTCGTCAGGAAGGGTGATGCAGGCGTCAATCAGCGTTGAGGCGAGCGGCAACGTCCACGAGCCGGCGTACGGTGCGCCGAGACCATCGGCGATTGACGTTGGTTGAATGGGGACAACACTACCCGCCTCGACCGCCAGCTTCACCGCGGCAGAACCTTCTGGCTCTACGCCGTAAATGCGAATCGATGGCTTCAGTGCGCGAAGTGCGACGGCGGCACCGCAGAGCATGCCGCCACCGCCGAGTCCGCCGATCACCACATCCGCTTCGGGGAGTTGATCAAGGATCTCGGCGC
>JAUMDJ010000102.1:0-2697 GCA_032121895.1 Chloroflexota bacterium
CCTCACGGGCAGTCGCGCCACTCGTCTGGATGTCATCGACCAGCACCACGGCGCTCGGTAGCTCCGTGTCCTCCCTGCACGACATGGCCCCCTGCATGATTGAGGCTCGCGCGGAGCGAGTGGCGCCGTGAAGGGGTTCGGTGCTTCGAACGCGCGCAAGAAGAGTCCGAACGGGGAGCTGCGCAGCGGCTCCTGCCGCAGTCGCGAGCAGCGCCGCATGGTCAAAGCCGCGCTCGTGCACGCGGCCCTGGTCCGTAGGGATTGGCACGAGCGTGACCTGAAACGCTGCTCGTGCTGACACCTGCCTGATTGCGGGCACGAGTGCCACGCCAAGCTCACGCGCGAGCCCCTGCACACCCCCGTATTTCATGGTGCGAATGGCCGCTCCGAGTCCGCCTTCGTAGGGGCCGAGCGCCGCCGCGGCGGAGAGGTTCCCTGCCGGCAGTGCCACGGCGCGGTCTGAGATCCATTCGGCACGACACTCCGCACAGAGCAGCGCCCCCTCGCACTCGCAGATCCCACAACGGGGCGGAGCGAGGAGTTCAACCAGCGGTGCCGCCGCCGAACGCACGAGGAGTTGGAGTTGCAGCGAAAACGTGCGCATGCAGCGATCCTCCACGCGCAAGCGTACGGAGCGCGTACGATACGCAGATGACGACCCCAGTAGGCTCCTTCGCCGTCTCCGCGACCCCGCTGGCTGGGGTGAGCGAAGAAGAGTGGTCTGCACTCCTGCAGACCAACTCGAGTGCAAGCGCTTTTTCGCTCCGCGCATTTCATCAGGCTTGGTGGAGCGCACACGGGGGTGGCGCGGAAGACGTGAGCCTCGCTGCGCGCAGCGCATCAAACGGTGAACTGCTCGGCTACCTCCCGCTGATGCGCCGACCGGATGGCGTGATCTACTCCGGCGCAACGCTACACATTGATTACGCCACCGCGCTTCTGGCGCCAAACACGGGGGCGCAGAGTCAGGAGTTTGATGGTGTTGCAGATGCGCTCGCAACCGCACTCCTTGCGCTTAACTCGCCAATCAACATGTTGCGCATTCGCCCCGCTGATGCCGCGCACGTCCGGATGGTCGCCGCAATCCAGCGCGCCGCTACGGTTGCATCGCGCCCGGCCACATATACGATTGAAGAGCCAGCGCCATACATTGATCTTCAGGGGATCCGCACGTTAGATGAACATCTTGATCGCCTTGATAAGAAACAGCGCCACGAGATTCGACGAAAGGTTCGCCGCGGTGAAGCGGCTGGCGTGCAGATTAGCGCGAGCGAAGATGTGCTCGCTGATCTTCCAGAGTTTGTACGGTTGCATCGCGCGCGTTGGGGTGAACGCGGGCTCTTTACTGAAACACTCAAAGGCGCAGAAGAGGAGGCTTTCCTGCGAGAACTCTTCGCCACAGCGCCGAGTGGAACGATCAGTATGTTGATGGCGCGAAGCGATGAGTTTGGAACATTTGCGGCGGGCCTCTTCTTGCGAGATGCTGGTGCACTTAGGTACTGGAATGCTGGAGGCGACGCGGCTGCGCGCGCGCTCTCACCGGGTGTGCTTCTCTTTGTGCACGGGTTACAGATGGCGATCAACGAGGGACGCGCCCAGCTTGACTTCCTTCGTGGCAACGAACCGTACAAGTACGAGTGTGGCGCGGTTGATGCGCAGGTAATGAAGTGTGAGGTGCCAGCGTGAGTCGCAGCCAACACGCACAGCCGTGCACCGGCCGAGCTCCTGCAGGCCCGCTCCCTGACGGCTCGCGTATCCGCGTGTTGCAACTGCTTGCTACGGGCACAAATGGCGGCGCGCAAGAGAGTGTTGTTAACACGGTGCTGCGCATGGACAGCTCGCGTCACGATGTCCGCGTGGTGTCGCTCTCACACGGGAGCACGGTGAAACGACTGGAACGCCTGAAGGTTCCCGTTGAGGTGATTGAAGACGAGCACGATGATCGAGCAGCTGCGGCACTCGCTGAGCGGATGACCACGCTGAAGACACAGGTGATCCACGCGCACATGTTTCGCGCAGAGGTTGTTGCTGTATATGCGGCGGATATCGTCAAGGAACGAACAGGCGTCCGCCCACTCGTGGTCTCTACGCTGCACTCGAGCCGCTTCCGCTCGGCGGAAGATCGCGAGCTTTTGGAGCGGTTGACGCCGAAGATTGATTGGCTGATTGCGGTGAGCGACGCTATTGTCAAGAAGATCGTTGCGGAGAACCGTGACCGCACAGCCATTAGCCGCATCTATAACGGTGTTGATCTGGAGCGCTTCGACGAAGCGCCAGGGCGCGATGTGGTTCGTAAGGAGTTCGGTATTACGGCTGACGCCCCCGTGGTTGCGGCCATCGGACGGCTCGAGCCTGAGAAGGGGCACCCCACACTCATTGAAGCGTGGCCACTGGTTCACCACCACCTGCCGACTGCACGCCTACTGATCGCCGGTGAAGGGTCGGAGCGTGACCGCTTAGAGGGCCTCGCAGCGGCGCATCTTCGCAGTGAGCTCTGCTGTGAGAGCGTCGCGTTCCTCGGCCGACGCGATGACATCCCCGCAGTGCTCGCCGCGGCCGATGTAGTGGTGCAGCCGAGCTATCGCGAAGCCCAGGGGATTGCCATCTTGGAAGCCCTCGCCGCAGGGCGAGTTGTTGTGGCAAGCAACGTCGGTGGCATCCCAGAGATGATCACGGACGGCGAGAACGGCATCCTTG
>JAUMDJ010000103.1:0-2841 GCA_032121895.1 Chloroflexota bacterium
ATCGCTGCACGCTCTTCTCTGCCATCTAACCCCCTGCGCTCTCTGTGGCTTCCTCTCCCTAGGGTAGCCGACCTAACAGCCCACACGCCTGCGCCAACGCCTCCCTGCGGTACCCGCGTACGATGCAACCATGGACAACGAAGGACGACTTCTCCTGATGGCGGTACACGCCCACCCGGATGACGAGACGATCAGCATGGGTGGCACCTTGGCGCACTACGCGGCAACGCACGCCGCCGCGCGCGGCGACTCGACCGACGTGATCGTTGTCACGGGCACGCGCGGCGAGCTCGGCGAGATCGTGATTCCAGAGCGCGATACGCCTGAAGAGCACGAACGGCTCGGCGAAACGAGGATGGGCGAGATTGCCGCGGCGATGCGCGCGCTCGGCGTGCAGCGATGGGAGAACCTTGGCTACCGCGACTCCGGGATGGAGGGGAGCGAAGAGAATGCCGATCCACGCTCATTCCACCAACACGTCAGCACCGACCTCGACGCAACAACCGAACCACTGGTGCGCCTGATCCGTAGCGCGCGCCCTGACGTGATTGCTACGTACGACGACTTTGGTGGATATGGACACCCAGACCACATCGCCGCCGCCAAGATCGCGCGTCGTGCGTGGGAGGTGGCGGGTGATCCAGCGTGGCGACCAGAAGCGGGGCCGGCGTGGGCGCCGAAGAAACTCTACGAAACCCGCATCCCAGATTCGCAACGTGACGCCGTACTTGAACTCCTTGAATCGCGCGGGATTGAATCGTGGTGGAGCGAGCCGAAAGATGCAACACCAGAAGATCTAGAGAAGTGGCGCACGTGGCGCGCCGCCATGGCCTGCCCAGACGAGATCATCACCACGCGCATCAACATCCGTGAACACCTCGCTGCAAAGCGCCGTGCAATCCAGGCGCACGCAACGCAGATCAAGCCAGATGGTCCACTGCTAATGCTGAGCGAAGAGGATCAGATTGCGCTCGGTGCGCGGGAGCAGTACCGACTCATTGCCCATCGACTGAACGTGGCGCCAACGCTGCCTGAGGACGATCTCTTCGCTGGTCTTCGCTAACTCTGTAGTAGCTTCCTACGCAGTGCGTCGTCCGCGCAGTGACGTGACAAGTAGGACAACTAGGAAGAGCGCAGTTTCAAACAAGACGATCGCAGCGCCAGACGCAAGATCCAGCGCATAGCTGAGATAGAGTCCCGCGGCCGCAGCGGTCACACCAATCAGCGCGGCGACTCCAATCATCTGGCTGAATCGCTTGACGAGCAACTGCGCCGTTGCCGCAGGCGTAGTGATCATGGCCACCACCAAGACAATGCCGACCGCCTGCAGGCTGATCACGATTGTCACCGCGATCAGGATGAGAAGGAGATCGTCAAGGCGACGTACGGGGAGACCTGCGGCCCCTGCACCGAGCGGGTCGAACGTTGCAAAGAGGAGTTCTTTCCACAGCGCACGGATCACAAGAAGGAGTGCAACCACGAGCACGCTTAGCGCGACCATGTCCGATACGCTGATGCCGAGCACATCGCCGAAGAGGAATGAGAAGAGATCACCGACATAGTTCGGAATTGACGAGAAGAGTGCAACGCCAAGCGCGAACATCCCCGCAAAGAGGACGCCAATGATTGAGTCCGCGCGAAGTCCAGATCGACGCGTGAGCGCGCCAATCCCAAGTGCTGTGCCGATCGCAGCAACGGCGCCGCCGAGGATGATCGGGAGCCCGAGCATGTAGGCGATCACGATGCCCGGGAAGGCTGCGTGACTCACCGCGTCGCCGATGAAGCTCATCCCCTTCAACACCACGAACGAGCCGACTACGGCGCACGCCACCCCAACCAGCGCGCTCGCCACGAGGGCGCGCACGAAGAAGTCGTAGGCGAGCGGCTCGAGGAGTAGGTCGATCGGGTTCACTCGTGACCCTCGTGGCTGCCGTGTGAGTGGTGCGGGTCATCAAGGAGCATGACGCCCCCGTCTGCGAGAGGGACAAGGTGGCCGCCGTATGTCTTCTCCAGCACTTCGCGATCGAGCACGAGTTGCGCGGGGCCGTGTGCCACCACCCTGCCAGCGAGCGCGACCACGTCATGGAACCGTTGAGCGGCGCAGGCAAGGTCGTGCGTGGTTGCTACCACCGTCCGACCGCGTGCCGCTTCGGCATCCAAGATGTTCATGATCTTTTCCTGCGTGACAGGGTCCACTCCGGTGACAGGCTCGTCGAGCAGATAAATCTCAGGGTCCGCAGCGAGCGCACGCGCAATGAAGACGCGTCGCCGCTGCCCTCCAGAGAGTTCGCCGATCTGACGCGACGCAAGGTCTGCCATATCTACGCGCTCCAACGCCTCGGCAACAGCGGCGCGATCTGCGGCCCCAGCGCGACCGAGCGGCCCGATTCGTGGCGTACGCCCCATTGCCACCACCTCATCAACGGCGATTGGAAAACTCCAATCCACCTGTTCCGCCTGAGGGACATAAGCAACGCGCGCTGCGTGGACTCCGACCGGTGCGCCGAGCACCTCAATCGTTCCCGACCATGGACGCATGAGTCCAGCGATGCACTTCAACAGCGTGGACTTCCCGCCGCCGTTCGGGCCGAAGATGGCGGTGAGAGAGCCTTGAGCAAGCTCAAGGGTGATGTCGCTGATGGCGGCGCGTTCGCCGTAGCCTGCAGTGATGTTGGAGATAGTGACCGCACGCCCCCCAGGATGCGAGGAGGGCGTGCGGCCTTCGAGAACTGATGGTGCAACGCGTTCGTTCATTGCACCATCATCGCACTACTTGAACGAAGCCAAGATCGCTGATGCATTTGCACGCATCGCGCCAAGATAGCTGTTCGCAGGTGCGTC
>JAUMDJ010000104.1:0-15139 GCA_032121895.1 Chloroflexota bacterium
CAAGTACGGAGATCGGGCAACTGATCGCTCGTCCAAGTGAGCTCCTTCGTTCGCTTGGCATTCAGATTGATCTTGTTCCCATTGCAACGGAGGCTCTTACCCTCATCCGCAGTGCGGCGGGCGAAGTGCAAGCGAACATTGCGAATATCGCCGCTGGCGCTGTGGCGGCACTCGGGCCGGTCATCCTTGCGATTGGACTCGGTGTGATCCTCTCGGCAAATCCTGACTACATCAGCGTGCTGAATATCTTCCTGCCGCGCTCAAGTGGCGCATCGATTCATCGGTCGCGACAAGTACTTGAGTCAATCCTTGCGCGGTTCATCGGACGGCACCTTCTCCTCGGACTCACCTTCGGTCTCACCGCCGGACTCGGGGCCTCGCTCGCTGGCGCCGACGCGGTCCTCGCTGGCACACTCGGCGGACTCGTCATGGCAATCCCCACCATTGGGCAAGGGGCGGCCGTGGTTCCACCACTCCTCCTCGCGCTGCTGAGCGCTGGCGACCAGACGCTGATTGGCGTAATCGTCATTGTGGTCAGCTGGCTCCTTGTTGCAACACAACTCGCACCAAAACTCCTGAACGGGGTGCTTCGACTCTCTGGTGCCACGGTCTTCATTGCTGGTACGGCAGGTGGTCTGGTGGCGGGCATCCCTGGCGCGATCTTCGCCCTCCCGGTTGTTGCGGCGGTGGCGGCACTGCGCCGACCTGAGGCAACGCGCAGCGCGAAGGGGCGAGCGCGTCGGCGAACGTGAACGCAGCAACTCGGTGGCGCGGGCCATTTCGCCACCGCAACTATCGACTCTTCTGGGGTGGCCAACTTATCTCGCTCGCCGGCACATGGATGCAATCTATTGCCCAGGCCTGGCTGATCACCGAGCTCACGCCAGATCCAGTCTGGCTCGGTGTCGTTGCCGCTGCGCAGTTCACCCCGGTCCTTATCTTCGGGCTCTTCGGCGGCGTCCTCGCAGACGTGCTGCCGAAGCGGCAGGCGCTGATTGGCACGCAGGCCGCGCTGATGATCCTGGCGCTGCTTCAGGCGCTCCTGGTCGCGTTCGGCGTGATGTCAATCCCACTCTTGATCGTGCTCGCAGTGGCCCTCGGCACCGTCAATGCGGTTGACATGCCGATTCGACAGTCGTTCTTCTCTGAGATGGTTCCACGAGAAGAGGTGGGGCGTGCCGTTGCCTTCAATTCTGCAATGTTCAACGGCGCGCGCGTCATTGGTCCTGCAATCGGCGGCGTCTTGATCAGTGTGATCGGCGTGGCTGGATGTTTCGCCGTGAACGGTGCGAGCTTCCTCGCCACGCTCCTCGCGCTCCTTCTGATGCGGGAGGTGGAGTTGCATCCTGCGCCTCGTGGTGCACGTCCGCGGAGTGTTCAGGCGGTGAAGACGAGCCTAATGGAGGGCCTGCGCTACGTGCAGCGCACCCCGATCGTGGCGCTCTGCGTATTTGTGATTGGCGTGATCTCTGGTGTGGCAATGAACTTCAACGTCATCATTCCGCCACTCTCGCGTGTAGTGCTGCAGATCGGCGCCGCTGGCCTCGGCGGGTTGATGGCGGCGGTTGGGCTCGGTTCACTCCTTGGCGCACTGACAGTTGCAGCACTTCGCGAGCCGCGGCGAAAGATGATCGTGATCGGCGGTGCCCTTCTCGGCGTGTTTAGCGTGGCGGCGGGAGCGGCCGCTGGGAGTGGCCTCGCCGATGCGGTGCCACTGACGGGCCTCGCACTCTTCGGTGCAGGGTTCGGCGCGATCTCCATGGCGGCGACCGCGAACGCCTCCATCCAGACCACAACTCCCGCGCCGCTGCGAGGGAGGGTGATGAGTGTCTACACCACCGTCTTCGCTGGCTCCACGCCGATCGGCGGGTTAGCGACCGGTGCCGCCGTCTCACTCCTTGGGGCGAGCGGGGCGCTTGCGCTCGCCGGCCTCCTCGCCGCCCTGGCTGCAGGTTTCGCAACGCTCTACTGGCGCTCACTCCTGCGCTGAAGCGCGAGCTCTTCGCTCAAGATAAGCGCCGCCGCTCGCGCTGGTGCACCTTCAAGCGCTGTTCGTGGACCAAGGTAGCGCTCAGCAAACGCGTCGTACCTTGCACGCACCACCGCATCGCCACCCGTTTCGCTCACAGCAAGAAGTGCAGCAACGTCTGCGGCACTGCTGACGCGGCGACCAATCCCGTCGTCTGCTGAGAGATCGGCGAAGAGGCCAGGGTCCTGTGAATACTCAGCGACATCGTCAATGGCGAGGAGGAGTGGCCGGGCCATCAGCGACCAGAGGAATACCGATGATGAGTAGTCGGTAAAGAGGGCATCTGCAACAGGGAAGAGGTCTTCAACGGGCGTCCTGCGATCAACGATGAGGCATGACGGGTGCGTTGCTGCGTCCGTGATCGGTACCAGTGGGTGCGCCTTGATCAGAACAATCCAGTCAGGCGGCAGTGCGGCGGCGATCGCATCTGGCGAGATTGCAAGTGCTGATCTTCGACTGACACCACGGCCTCGAAACGTGGGAGCGTACAGGAGCACGCGTCGTCCTTCTAGAGCCGGATACTCCTCGCGAAGCGCGTTGGCCCGCGCGGCGACGTGTGGTTCGCTCGCAAGCCATGCGCCATGGAGAGGGCCCACGGCGTAGACGCGCTCCACTGGCATCTGGAACGCTTCGGCATACGCAGGTCGAACTTCTTCAGATGAGACGAGGGCGGCGTCGTACCCGCGATGAATGAGCGTGCGCAACGCGCCGTCGGCGCGTGTGCTTGCACCGCGTGCCGCGTGACCGAATCGTTTGTAGGCCCCCTCTGCGTGCCAGACCTGGACCACGCGGCTGCCGCTCCTTCGCGCGGTGATGTGCACGGGGAGCCACGCGTTATCAATGATCGTGATCTTGGCGCGATGGAGGGCCCACGTTGCTCCAATGAGGTGAAGGAGGTAGCGGACTTTGGAGGTGATTCCATAACTGTATGGGGCAAGGGCAACGCGCTGTGCGCGTTCAGGTGCAGCCTCCCGGATCGCCGTTGAAAGTGCGGCGAGTTGTGGCCCGAGCACGTGATCGCGTGAGGAGGCGAAGAGGACCTCCTCCTTGAGGGCGAAGCGCTGCGCCACGAAGGCAACAAGGCCGAGCACGAGTCGCGTGAGCGTGAGTTCAAGTTGATTCACCCTCGCATCCTATACTCCCGCCATGTCGAACTCCCTCAGCTCGCGCCTGCGCCGCATCCTGCCACTGCGCACGATCGTCCGAGTGCTCGCCGCGCGAGCGGGCGCCGCCGCAGCACGACTCCGACCAATCCAAGAGCGCGTCTACATTGCAGCAAATCGCGATGGTGAGTTGCGGGGGAACCTTGCAGAGATTCATCGCGCGCTCCAATCTCGCTCCCCCGCCCCGCGAATACTTGTTGATGTTGAGGCAACGTTAGAGCGCCGCAGTATCCCGGTTATTAGCCTTGTCGCGGGGGTGTTTCACATCGCCTTGCGCTCGTATCGCGTTGCCTCCTCGCGGCTGGTGATCGTGGACGACTACTTCTTCCCGATTTATCCCGTAAAGAAGCGTCCTGGCGTGACGATCGTGCAGGTCTGGCACGCCTGCGGCGCATTCAAGCGCTTCGGTCGTGCCACCCTTGAGGCTGAGTGGGGAGCCGACGAGACTTTCCTGAAGTGGGTGCCGATCCACTCCAACTACGACCTCACGCTTGTTTCGTCCGCCTCAATTGCGCCGATCTATGCGGAGGCGTTCGGCCAGCCTGTGGAAATGATCAGTGCGGCGTTTGGGATTCCACGGACCGATGCGCTCCTCCCTTCGTCACGACGAGACGCGGACGAGCGCACGGTGCGCGAACGACTTGGGCTTTGCGACGGGAGAACGACAATTCTCTATGCGCCGACCTTCCGCGGCGCGGATCTGAAGGGGGCCGCAGCTCCCGAGCTGCTCGACATCGCCGCACTGCATCGAGCGCTCGGCAGCGAATACCGTCTGATCTTGCGCCTCCACCCATTCGTGAAGTCCGCAATGCGTATTCCTCCTGAGGTTGGTGACTTTGTTGTGGACGCATCGGCTGAGCCAGACGCGAACGAGGTGATGCTTGCCGGCGACATTCTGGTGAGCGATTACTCCAGCATCATCTTCGAGTACGCACTACTCAATCGACCGATGGCCTTCCTCGCCCCAGACCTTGCAGCGTATGAGCGCGAGCGCGGATTCTTCTTTGACTATCGCTCTGGTGTCCCAGGGCCGGTGCTCGAGGAGACCGGGCAGCTCGCGCGCTGGATTCTGGCGAAGCAGTTTGATCTGCAGCGGGTGCGCGCCTTCGCCGCCGCCTCTTTTGACGTGATGGATGGACGCGCAACGGAGCGGTTCATGTCCGACGTAGCCCTCCCCGCCCTCCGCGGCGAGCCGATCCGTATCCCACCAGCCGTTAGTCGGCAGTAAGAGCGGGTCCCCTGCGCGCGGGGGTATGCTGCTCCGCGTGAAGCAGTTTGGGATCATCCTCGCAGGCGGCTCTGGTCAGCGATTCGGTGACCAGATTCCGAAGCAGTTCATTCGCCTCGCAGGGGAGAGTGTTCTGCGACGAAGTGTGGCGGCGCTCGCCTCTGGCGGGCCGTTCGATCAGATCGTTGTTGCCGCCAACCCCGACTGGTTGCAGGAGACCAAAGACGGTCTCAAAGGTCTTGAGGGGATCAACGTCTCCGTGGTCGCTGGCGGGAGCAGTCGCAACGAATCCACCCGCGCCGCCCTCGAGGCACTCAACGCGGCCGATGACGACATCGTTCTAATCCACGACGCGGTGCGCCCCCTCCTTTCGCGCGAGGTTGTGGAGCGCGTGATCGCGCCACTTGTTGCTGGTCGCGCGGATGCCGTGGATACCACCATCCCCACGCCAGACACGCTCGTCATTGTTGACGGCGAGAAGATCACCGATATTCCGAATCGCAGCCTCTACCGACGCGGCCAGACACCACAAGGGTTCATTGTTGGAATTCTCCGAACGGCGTACGCGAAAGCGCCAGAGGGTTCACAGGCGACTGACGATTGCACGCTCGTCCTGCGCAATGTTCCTGGCGCGCGCCTCCTACATGTTGATGGCGCTGAGGAGAACATCAAGATCACGACGCGGATTGACCACGTGCTCGCCGATCGCCTGATTCAACTGCAGTCCATTCCGCCGGATAAGGCAACAAGCCCCGAAGGGAACCAGAAGTACTGGAGCGGGCGACGCGTGGCGATCATTGGAGGAACGTCTGGCATTGGCGCGGCGATCGCCACGGAACTCACCGGAGTTGGCGCGCGCGTGCACGCGGTAGGGAGGAGCACCGATGCCGATGTCACTACCGCGAGCGGAGCCGAAGCGGCACTCACCAAAGCCGCACAGAAGCTTGGGGGCATTGATGACCTGATCGTCACCGCAGGTGTCCTCCATAAGGGTGATCTAGCCAGCCAAGAGGCGAGTGACATTGAAGAGACGTTGGCGGTAAATCTTGCGGCGAGTGTCTACCTGGCCCGCGCCGCGCATGCGCACCTTAAGTCGAACCGCGGGTCACTCACACTCTTCACTTCAAGCTCGTTCACTAAAGGGCGAGCGGAGTATGCGGTCTACAGTGCAACGAAGGCGGCGATTGTCAACCTGACTCAAGCGCTCGCGGACGAGTGGGTTGAGGCGTCAATTCGCGTGAATGCGGTTGCACCAGAGCGGGCGAACACCCCAATGCGCCAGACTGCATTTCCGAACGAGGATCATGCAGCGCTCTTGACACCTGAGGAGGTGGCCGCTGCCACACTCCGACTCGTCGCCTCTGGCCTTACCGGCCAAGTCCTTGACGTCCGCCGCTAATTGACCTGACGCGACGCAAGAACTCTTTCGTGCGTGGGTCGCGCGGTGAACCGAAGATGCGCTTCGGCGAACCCTCTTCAACGAGGCGGCCACCCTCCAGATAGCAGATACGATCCGCAACATCGGCGGCGAATGCCATCTCATGCGTTGCGATCAACATCGTCATGCCACTCTCCGCGAGTGAGCGAAGTGTTTCGAGCACTTCGGCAACAAGTACTGGGTCAAGTGCGCTCGTGATCTCGTCAAGGAGTAGCACCTTCGGTTCTGTTGCGAGCGCGCGCGCAATGGCGACTCGCTGCTGCTGACCGCCGGAGAGCTTATCCGGATACTCGCGTGCCTTCTCTGCTAGGCCGAGTGACTTGAGCAGATCCTTTGCGCGACGCTCGGCGGCGCGCGGAGTCAATCCGAGCGCAACGCGTGGTGCAAGCGCAACATTCTCTAGAACCGTTAGGTGCGGGAAGAGGTTGAACCCCTGGAAGACAATGCCAAGCTTCCGTCGCGTTTCATCCGCGTTACGGTCCTCAAAGGCAACGCGTGCACCATCAAGGTGGATGCTGCCGCCATCAATCGGCTCAAGGAGATCTGCGCAGCGCAACAGCGTTGACTTCCCCGATCCAGATGCGCCGATCAGGCAGACCACTTCGTGCTCGGCAAGGCTGAGGTTGATCCCGTCCAGCACAAGTCGGCCGTCGTAGCGCTTCTTCAACCCTTTGAGTTCAATCACTGGAGCTGGCTTCGGAGCGGCCATCAGCGGGTTCCTCCCAACTGCGCGTTGCGGTCCTTTGCGGCGAGTCGGTCAACGAGGCGTGTCATTGGGATGGTGATGATCAGGAAGATGAGCGCCGTGGTCATCAGCGGGGTGAAGTTGAAGCTTGCCGCCTTCAAGATCTGCGCTTGCTTGAAGGTCTCCACGACGCCAAGGATGGAGACGAGCGCCGTGTCTTTTTGAAGGCCGATGAAGTCATTGAGGAGTGGCGGGATCACGCGTCGGAAGGCCTGTGGGACCACCACATACCGAAGCGCCTGGAGGCGCGTGAGGCCGAGCGCGCGGGCGGCGCGCTCTTGTGACGGATGGATCGATTCAATGCCAGCACGATAGACCTCACTGACATATGCCGAGTAGATCAGCACGAGCGTGACGAGCGCCCAGAAGAAGGGCTCCTTCGGAATGCCGTCAATCTGCAGCGCAGGAACGCCGAAGCCAAGCACGTAGATGATCAGGATGCTCGGCACGCCGCGGAAGAAGTCCACAAAGATGGTGGCAAAGATGCGAAGCGGCGCAAGGGCGGGTGTAGTGATTGAGCGCGCAAGGGCGATCAGCAGACCGATCGGGAGGATGAGTAGCTCCGCAATGATGAAGAGGCGAATGTTGATGGTGAACGCCTCCGCAACGGCGGGGAGCGAGGTGGAGAAGTAGCGTCCGTCAAAGAAGGCCTTCTGGACCTCTGGCCAGGCGGGGGATGATCCGATCGTATACGCGACGAACGCCGCGACAACGAGGGTGCTGAGGGTGGCGACGAGGAGACCCTTACGGGCAGACCCCGTCGCCACCTTCAAGCGACTGATACTTACTCGATGATTGGCGCGCTGCCGGAGCTGCCGATCCACTCAAGCAACAGTGCGCTGAGTGTGCCGTCAGCCTTCAACGTGTCAATCGCAGCGTTTACGCAGGCGGTGAGTGGCGAGCCTTTCTGAAGGACAACGCCGAACTGCTCGGCACCCGCATCTGTTCCGGCGAGTTGACCAATGATCACCCCACCCGAGAGTTGCGCATCGCGCATGTAGAACGTGGTTGGTACGTCCGCAACAATCCCATCGATCTGGCC
This sequence comes from Chloroflexota bacterium, assembly GCA_032121895.1. Taxonomy (GTDB): domain Bacteria; phylum Chloroflexota; class Limnocylindria; order Limnocylindrales; family Limnocylindraceae; genus Limnocylindrus. The sequence continues at coordinate 7,646 of JAUMDJ010000104.1, forward strand.
AGCGTCAAGTGCCGCAACCGCTTCATCCATGGTGTTGAAGACGGCTGGATCCTGATCTGGTTTGATGATGTTGATGATTGCGTCGTAGCTGGTGGTGCCAATCTGCGTTCCAAGCTTTGCGCCCTTCAGGTCAGCAATGCTTGTGGCACCAGCAATTGAACTCCCCTCAACGGTGACAACCCCTTGCGCAACGTCGTAGTAGCCGTTGCTGAAGTCAACCGCTTCGGCGCGCTCGGCCTTAATGGAGACCTGATTGAGGAGAAGATCAAACGACTTATCGCCAGGCGCAAACGCCTGGTCGAACGGGGTCACGATCCAGGTGACCTTGTCAGATGAGAAGCCGAGCTGCTCCGCGATCGCATAGGCGACTGCGCCCTCATAGCCCTGACCCTTCACTGGGTCATTGTTGTAGTCGCCGATCCAGACGACTGAGCCTTCGTTGCCACCCTGGAACCATGGGCTGTAGGCCGGATTATCAGTAGAAAGTGTCAAGACGCCAGCCGTCTTGAGCGCCAAGCTCTCAGGCGCGCACGACGTGTCTGCTGATGCTGACGGAGACGCGGATGATGTGCTGCCACCGCAGGCGGCGGCGAACATTGCAACTGCCATCAAGACAACAGCCATACGTGCAGGTTGTCCGATTGCGGTTCGAGCGTTTCTGGTGCTCATTCTTCACTACCTCCTGTGTGCAGCCGCAGACAACGTCTTCGCGACAGAACGTCACGTTGGACGGCGGGGCAGTGGCTGGCGCGCGGCGCACCGAGCATGAAGATCCCCGCACGCGCAGGATAGCAGGGGAGTTGCTACACCCGCGGCGCGCGTGCGGGGGCGCGCCTCGTGGGTACTACTTCTCGTTCGCGCTGAGATCAGGCACGCGTAGTTCAGCCGCGCTTGATGGTGATCGGGGTGCGACGGCCAGCGCCATAGGTGGCGGCGGCGCTACCGCGATTGACGGCGAGCGCCAAGCGCCCTGCAGAGTCGATGTAGCAGAGAGGGGCCTGTTCTGGCACATCGCCGAAGCGGCTCGCCCAGACCGTACTGATCGTCTGGTCGCCGATGGTGAGGGTGAGCGGGAGCCCTGGCTCAAGAGTTCCGAGGGCGGCGCTGATGTCACTGCGATCACCGGCCAAGACGAGCGTCCCGAAGCCATCCACGATCCGAACCACCGTGTGTAGCTCGCCGCCTTTCACCTCCAGTGGAAGGGCGGCGGCGGGGACGAGGAGTGACGCATCCAGAGGAGAGCCGAGATCGCCGAAGCGGACACCCGCGGCGAGGTGGGCCGCAACCGGTGCAAAGAGGTCGCGTCCGTGGAAGGTGTGGCTGCGGCTCGGCCCCCACCAGCGTTCGTCGTCAAGCACCACAACGGCGGCGATTCCGCCGAGTGCCTGTGCGGCAGGGAGGAGGAGCCCGTTGTCTGGACCAATCAGCACGTCGCCGCGCGTGCAACGGATGGCGATCGGCCGGCGTTGCGTCCCGACGCCAGGATCAACCACGGCGACGTGCGCGCCAACTGGAAGGTGAACGAGTGACTCAACGAGCGCTTCAGCGCCCGCCTCAACGTCATACGGTGGGATCGCGTGCGTGAGATCGAGCGTTCGCGCGTTGGGCGTCATCGCCAGCACCACTCCGGAGAGCACGCCAGCCGATGGATCACGCAGACCGAAGTCGGTCATGAAGGTGACGAGACGGAGATCGCCCAGCATCGGACCGAGCGGATCAAAACCGGACACGGCACGGGCAGAGGACGATTCACGCATACGCGGAATACTACCCCAGCGCTGTACGTAAAGAGCTCACCGACTAGTCGGGGATCTCCCTCCCGATGAATCGCTGGACTGTCAGATACGTGGTCACGTGGAGGATCGAGTATGCGATCCCGAATCCGCCGCGGAACTCGTTGTACGTGGTGTCAGCTGGATTGAATGGAGAGATCGGCAGATTTCCTGCACCAAGCGCAAGTGGCGAGACGAATGAGAGCAACAGGATCGCGAGCGAGATTCCAGCCCAGCGCTTGCGCGCCCCAGCGGCGGTGAATCGACTCGCCACGATCGCTGCGGCCGCAGTTGCGCCAAATGACGCAAAGAGCACGCCACCAAAGAAGGTGGACTCACCGAGCGCGGGGACCAGTCCGATCAGGGCCGCCACAACCCAGAGCGCCGCATTGACGGCAACTGCCGCCGCGGCGCTCTTGATGAACGCGCGACGCATTAGAAGCCGAGCTCCTCTGCGACGATGACCACATCAATGCGCCCCGGCTGTTCGCCATGTAGCACGAGCGACTTGTTGACGGCGCTGTTCACGCCGTACGCCGCCTGCGCGCGGACATCTTCGAGTGGAAGTGTGTACGTTTCAATGCGCTCATTCGCTTCGGCAAGGTTCTTGACGATCTTCTGCGCGCCAACAACAAAGACCACGTGACCTGCGCCATAAGCGTACGCAGGGAGTTGTGAACCCGTGGCGGATGCAATCACGAGCGCCCCGTCTTCCGTGACCGCATGGACGCTCCCCGCGGCGTACGCTGGTGCAGAACCTATCGCGCGCATCTGCGCACTCTGTGTGTTGCGGTCGAGCGCATACATCTTGTCACGAAGGCTCACATACGGCGCGGCATTGAGCGCCTCCGTAATTCCGGCGGCGTCAAGAGTCACCGACGAGTACGTGAAGACTTCGGATCCAGCTGGAATGAGCTTCAGCACTGCCTCTTTTGCTGCGGCAGCGTTCGGCACGCTCTGTGCGGCGAAGCCTTTTGCGTTGAGTGCGCTCACTACCTTCTCAATGCGGGTCGCGTCGGCCACCTGCTTGAATCGTGCTGCGGACATCTGCTCCTCCTTGCGGTTCTTCAACCATACGCTGCCTCCCTGCCGCAGTGCGGCAGATCGTTGCAAGCGCAACTATACCGCTTGACGCAGATGGTTGCAAGTGCAACTATTGCAATCTATGGCAACAGCAGAGCAGTCCCAGAACGCGCCCCTCGACGATCTCTCCAAGATCCTTGGGAGCGACGCGCATGCACTCCTCGATCCAGCGGTCGCACGCGCGTGGATTGCCTTCCTCACCGCCTATGGGCGCGTCACACGCGCACTCTCTTCGGAGCTGATGGATGCATCAGGGATGAGCCTCGCCGACTTCGATGTCATGGCACAGCTTGCCCGCGCCGAAGGCTATGCACTTCGAATGACCGAACTCGCCGACGCGGCACTGATCTCAAAGAGCGGCCTGACGCGTCGTATTGACCGGCTCGCGGTGAACGGCTGGGTGACGCGTCGCCGTTGCACAGAGGATGGACGCGTCCACTGGGCAACACTTACGCCACTCGGGATCAAGGCATTCCGTGGGGCGGCTCCGGGGCATCTGCGCGCCGTTGCAGAACGATTCGGCGCGTCGCTGCCTGCGAGCGAAATGGATCGGTTGACGCGCGACTTGATCAAGATCGCGGCTAAGAATAAAGAGCGTACGCGCGAAGCGGTCTAGCGCAATCTCCTCGTCAGGAACCGAATCCGATTAGGCGCTGATTGCGGCGCGCACCTGACGCTGGATCCGTGCGAGCAGTCCTGTTGCGCCGCGCATGCGAAGTGGTGAGACCAACTCCGTCAGGCCTAGCTGCAATGGAGCAGCGGCCGGTACGGCGAGGATCTCTTCTGGCGTAAGGCCGCTGAGGCCGAGCTGCATGATGCTTGCAAACGCACGGGTGGTTGGCGACTCTTGCGGCGCCGTCGCATGGATCTGCACGCTGTCACCGTTCACTTCTGCAATGGCAAAGAGTGGCGACTGACACTCCTCAACACGTTCCATCAGATCAGTTTGCGACGCGTACGGTTCTGGGAGCGGCTTCAAGCGATCCGCGTACTCGAGCAGCAGCTCAAGGCGCATCTCGCGCGGTGTATCGGCGAAGTCGGCGGCGACCGCAGCGAGTCCGGGTGGAAGCTGCGCTGCAGTCGCGTCCGACATGTGTGTGCGCGATGCCTATTCGGCGCCGACGGCGATCGGTAGTCGAACGGCGTTACCCCACTCCGACCACGACCCGTCGTAGTTGCGCACGTTCGTGAAGCCGAGCAGATAGGTGAGCACAAACCACGTGTGGCTCGAGCGCTCGCCGATGCGGCAGTAGGCGATCACGTCATCGTCCGCCGCAAGCCCCTTCTCACCCTCATAGATGGCGCGAAGATCGGCGACTCCCTTGAACGTGCCGTCATCATTGGCGGCCCGCTTCCATGGGACGGACTTCGCTCCTGGAATGTGACCACCACGGAGCGTCCCCTCCTGCGGGTAGTCCGGCATGTGCGTCAGCTCGCCACTGAACTCCTGCGGTGAACGGACGTCCACCATGCAGCCCTTGGCACTGACGTGCTCAATGACCTGCTCGCGGTAGGCACGAAGCTCACTGTCGTTTCGTGGCGAGAGCGGGTAGTTGGAGGCTGCGCGCACTGGCACCTCTTTGGTCATCTCGCGACCCTCCGCCTCCCACTTCTGGCGACCGCCATCAAGGAGACGCACATCGGTGTGACCGAAGAGGCGGAAGACCCAGAGGGCGTACGCCGCCCACCAGTTCGACTTGTCGCCGTAGAAGACCACGGTGGTGTCGCGGTTGATCCCCTTGCGTGACATCAGCGCCGCAAAGCCTTCAGGCCCGACATAGTCCCGCGACACTGGGTCATTCAAATCGGTGTGCCAGTCCACCTTGACGCTCCCTGGGATGTGGCCAGTCTCATAGAGGAGCGTGTCTTCGTCTGACTCCACCACAACCAACCCTGGTGTGTTCAGGTTTGCGGCGAGCCACTCCGTGGAGACGAGTGCGCCTGGAGTGGCGTACTCCTGGAACTTTGGTGTTGGATCGAAAGGTACCTTGCTCATTTTGCCCTCCTTACTCATTGATGAGTTTCGTCGTTAGTCAGCGTTGGCGCGATGCGAGCGTCAACAGATCGACGGTTCACCCTCAAGTGCGCGGAGCTGTGTGCTGGTCATATCCACACGATACCAGAGCCAGCCTCTGATTCGTTAGCCGAGAAGGTGAATCTAGCCGAGCAGTGGGAGGAGGAGCCGCCGTGCGCCGTCCACAAAGATCCCGACCGCGAACGCGGCGAACATGAGTGCCGAGATCAGCGAGACGGCGCGGATCGTCCGTGGGCCCGTGAAACGCCGCGTTGCCCCCACCACACCGGAGAGGATCGCCGCGTGCGCAATCGCCGCGGCGCCGAAGCCAGAGATGAATGGAACAAATCCGCCAAGGTCCGCAGCCTGTGCCGCAATGATGCTGCCGCCCACGGTTGCGGTCCAGAGGATGAGCGTGGGCGACCCCATCGCAATACCGAGACCGAGCCCAACTGCGCGGAGACCGTTGGCGCGACGAAGCGGAGACGATTCATCAATGCTCCCGCCTCGCACCGCGTCGAGAAGTGCGGCGGCGGCAAACCAGCAGAGGATGCCGCTCCCGCCAAGCCAGAGGAGCCAGGCGGCTGGCTCCCACGAAAGGAGCACGCTGACACCGAGCGCACCAGCACACGCCCAGATGAGATCGCCAATGCATGAGCCGAGCCCGATCAAGAAGGCGGGCCACGCGCCACGATCCATGGCGGTGCGCACGATCATGACGTTGACGACGCCGAGTTCAATATTGATGGAGAAGGCGAGCGCTGCGCCGAGGAGGAAGAGCTCCACAGAGATCTACCGAGACGAGACTATTCGGACTCGACGACGCTCGTTGGAGTGTTGTGAGGGCTAGTGTGCGCGGGAGGGATTACCCCGAGCTTTCCGGCCTTGTAGTCCTCAAACGCCTGAACAACTTCATCACGTGTGTTCATGACGAATGGCCCGAGCCAGGCGATCGGTTCGCGAATCGGCTCACCACCCAAGATCAGCACGTCCAGCGCCGGGGTGCGCGCATCTTGTCGTTGCGCCGCCTTGATGATGATGCGATCGCCTGCGCCGTAGACCGCGAGCTGACCGGACTCAATCGCAACGGCCTCTGCGCCAACCGTTCCGCGCCCAGAGAGCGCGTACACAAGCGCGTTGAAGTCGGGTCGCCACGGAAGATCAAGTTCTGCGCCGGGTTGGATCGTGGCGTGCACGAGCGCGATTGGTGTTTGCGTGGAACCGGGTCCCGTTGCTCCAGCCACGTCACCCGCAATGATGCGCAACAGTGCGCCGCCATCAGTAGATGCGAGCAGCTTCACCTCTTTGGATCGAATGTCTTGATACGCAGGGGGCGACCACTTCTTTGCGCGCGGGAGGTTCACCCAGAGTTGAAATCCGTGGAAGAGTCCACCGCTCATCACAAGGGACTCTGGTGGCGTCTCAATGTGCAAGATGCCGCCGCCGGCCGTCATCCACTGCGTGTCGCCATTGGTGATGCGACCACCACCACCGTTGCTGTCACGGTGATCAAAGATGCCATCAATGATGTAGGTCACCGTCTCAAATCCGCGGTGCGGATGCCACGGCGTCCCCTTCGGCTCGCCTGGCGCGTACTCAACTTCGCCGAGCTGGTCGAGCATGATGAACGGGTCGATCAAGTTCAGCGGCGCGCCCATAAATGCCCGGCGGACAGGGAAGCCCTCACCCTCGAAGCCGCTCGGTGCGGTGGTGAGTGAGACCACGGGTCGCGGCTTCTCCGTGAGCAGGTCGGCAACGCTCGCGCGCGGCAGGAGCGTGATGTCTGGGACCGTGATTGCTGGCATATCCCAAACTATACAGGATTGGTTGCAGTGCGAACTAGTATGCTGCAGCGATGATTGGACTCCTCTCACGCCTCCGCCTCGCCGCGGACGATCCGTTTCGAGACGCGGATGTGCGTCTACTGTTTGGCGCGCAGGCGGTCAGCATCCTTGGATCGCAGGTTTCGCATATCGCCTTTCCGTTGATTGCGGTTGACGTGATTCAGGCGAGCAACGGATCGATCGTGCTGCTCGAGGCGGCATTCCTGATGCCGTTCGTCTTGTTGAGTCTCCCCGTTGGCGCGCTCCTTGATCGCCGCGCCCGCCGGCCTGTGATGTTCTTGATGGATCTTCTACGCACTGCTGCGCTACTGATTGTGCCACTGAGCTTCATGTTGAACGCGCTCTCCATGCCCGTCCTCTATGTCGTGCTCTTCATCATTGGCGCAGGGACGCTCATCTACGATGTGGCGAACCAGTCGTATCTTCCAGAACTACTACGTGGTCCACGACTTGCGGAGGCGAACAGCCGCCTCATGGTGATTGACTCAGGGGCGAGCGTTGCAGGGCCGCCGATTGCTGGCGTGATTATTGGGAGGTTCGGTGGTCCGCTGGCGATCTTCCTCGACTCATTCAGCTACCTGATCAGCGCGATGATGCTCCGAAAAATCAAGCACATTGAAGTTCCACCAGTCGTGAGTGAAGGCGCGGCTCCGTCACGGTTGCGAGATGAGATTCGTCAGGGCCTGCGCTGGGTGCTGACACATCCGCATCTGCGCGGCAATGCACTTGCGGCACTCCTCTTCAACTTTTTCGGCGCGATTGCGAACGGCGCGGTGCTGAT
>JAUMDJ010000105.1:0-2700 GCA_032121895.1 Chloroflexota bacterium
GACAACGTGCACGGCGACCGCAATGTGGTCTGTGCCTGCCTCCCTGTGGATGCCTACGCCGAGGCGTCAGGCGAGACGGCGCTCCTTGGGGCGCGAAGCTAGGGGTTCACGCGCTACGCTGCGGGCATGAGTGAGGGTGGTTCGAGCGTCTGGCTCGATGGAGTTCGTAAGCTGCTAGATCAGCTCGAGGCAACGCAGGGCCCAGCGATTGAGGCGCTCGCGATTGCCGGCTGCGATTCGATCAGCGGCGGCGGCATCGTGCACGTTGCGGGGACCGGCCACTCGGCGATCATTCCGCTCGAAGCCTTTCATCGCGCGGGCGGACTCGCCGCCATGAATCCGCTCTGGGATCCTGGCACCCTTCCACCAACAGGTGCGCCGCAAGCCACCCTTCTCGAGCGCGATCCAGTACGTGGCAGCGACGCAGTCAAGGCGGCGGGGATCAAGCCGGGCGAACTTCTCATTGTCGTGAGCCAATCCGGAATCAACGGCGCACCCGTAGAGACGGCGATCGCAGGCGCTGCCGCGGGCGCGGTGGTCGGTGCGTTCGTCAGCCTGCCGCACTCCACGGGCCTCACCAGCCGTCACCCATCCGGAAAGACGCTCGCGCAAGTTGCAACGCACGTCATTGACACGGGCGTTCCGCGCGGTGATGCGCTGCTCCCGCGACCAGATGGAAGCTCTGCACTTGCGGCGAGCACGATGCTCTTCACCGCCGCCTGGTACCTCTTCCTTGAGCGACTTCTAGCGCGACTTGATGAAGCGGGCGTGGAGACGCCAATCTGGAAGTCATCAAATGCGCCGGGCGGTGATGACTGGAACGCGCGCTACTTCGCGCGCTACGCCGATCGCGTCGCCGGACTTCGAGGCGAGGAGTAGTGGTAAAAAGTTCAACCGCGTTGCGTGGCATTCGTGGTGCGGCGCTGGTTAACGGCAAAGTTCTTGACGACGTTCTGATTGGGATTGACCCGAGCGGACTCGGAACGATCGCTTCTGTTGCGCGCGCTCGCAGTGGGAGCGCGCTTGCCTCGCGTGCGCGTCGCGTTGAGGGGCTGATTATCCCTGGCTATGTTGATGTGCACCTGCACGGTGCTGGCGGACACGATGTGCTCGGACCTGGCGGTGCGCACGAACTCCTCATGTGGGCACGTGGCGTTCGAAATGCAGAGCGCGACATCGTCGCGTCACTGCGTGCACTTGCCGTGGAGACCGCCAAACACGGATACGCGGCGATCACCCCCGCAGCGGTGAGCCTTCCCCTTGAAAGCCTTCGACTGTGGGTTCGCGCGGTGAGCGTGGCGCGTGCCGAGCAGGGTGAAGAGTTGCAGCGTGGCCGCGCACGCGATGAAGCAATCATCCTTGGTGCCAACTCTGAAGGTCCTGCAATCAGTCATGCACGCAAGGGCGCGCACGATCCGATGGTGCTCATCAACCCTGCTGAACTCTTGCGCGCACTTGACGATCGACCGAACGATTGGTCGGCACTCCGGATCGTCACCGTTGCACCAGAACTTAAGGGCGGCGAAGAGCTGATCCGCGCGCTCACGAAGCGCAAGATCGTGACGAGTGTGGGGCACAGTACCGCGACGCTGGATCAGGCGAACGCCGCGTGGGCCGCAGGCGCCACGAGCACTACGCACCTATGCAACGGAATGGACCCGTTCCATCATCGGACACCCGGCTTGGTTGGTGCGGCACTCGCGCACCGCAGCGCGCGTGTGGAGCTGATCTGTGACGGCGTGCATGTGGAGTCGAACGTGGTGAAGTTACTCGCGGACATTCTCGGCAACCGACTGATGGTGGTTTCGGACGCCTGTCCTGTCGCCGGCCTCGGCGACGGCGACTTCATGCTTGGAAGCATGCCGGCACGGGTGAAGGGTGCGCATGCCACGCTTCGCGACGGAACCCTCGTTGGCGCCGTCTCGCTCGTGGATGTGGGCGTGCAGAACCTCATTTCGTTCGGCGTTGCACTCCCCGCTGCCGTTGCCGCAGCGAGCAAGACTCCAGCAGACCTCTTGCGCACACCGCAGCTCGGAAGGATCGCTGTTGGTGCAGCAGCTCGACTCTCAACGATCGACCCTGTGAGCGGTGCGCTCCGCGGCCGCGTCAGCTTCTAAGCGCAGCTCACGCGCGCTCTCACTTTTTAGTCTTAGGCGCGATCCCACCAGTTCTTCCCGAGTGCAACGAGCGCACCGATCCCGAACTTGAAGAGGAGGTCCGCCTGCACGATCTGCGCCATGACGAACGCGTCGTAGCCTGGCTCACCAGCGAACGCCACCACCGTGAAGGCGATTGAATCAAGGGGAACGCTGATGGCATTGCTGGAGAAGACGCGCATCAGCCATGAGCGCGAACGCATGCGGTGGTAGATCTGCGTATCTACCGTCTCTGACAGAAGAATTGCACCGAATGAGGCGATCAAGAATCGCCCTGGCGTCTCAAGGGCGGCGGCCACAATCACATTCACCACCGCGGCAAGTCCGATCATCAGGAAGATTGGTGTCCGGCCCAAGCCTGCGCGGGCACTTGATTGATGGGCAATGTCACGCAACGTAAAGGTGACGCCGAACGTTAGCGTCCCTGCGGAGAGCATGCCGAGCGGACCGAGGTCAATGAAGATCGGGATCAGTAGGTTGCTCACGGCAACGGCCACCGTGTAGAGCGCTGCAGTTACACCGAGCCAGAACATGTGGGCTTGCT
>JAUMDJ010000106.1:0-2856 GCA_032121895.1 Chloroflexota bacterium
CTCTCGGATGGTCGAGGTACGGTTCAAGGAGGGCTCGCGCTCCAAACTGCAGCGCAAGGTCAACGGCCGCCGCCCACTCTTCGCGGCTACGCGCGATGCGCATGCCAATGGAAGAACCGTGGGCCGCAGGTTTCCCGATCAGCGCACCCCCCTCACTCTCACGGGCAGCAAACTCTGCAATTCGTGAGAGAGTCGCCTCTCGGTTGTTCGTCCACTCTTCCGCCGTGACGATGGAGTGCGGAAGTGTGGGCACGTTGAGTGTGCTCGCGAGACGCTTGAATGCATCCTTCTCCATACCGAGTCGAGCGGCGGCAGGTGCGGCACCAACGTAGGCGACGCCAGCAGCGGCAAGCGCCTCCTGAACGACTCCCGACTCATCGCCAGGACCGTGCAGTGCAGGAATGTATACAGCCTCCGGATGTTCACGCAGCACCTCAGTCAGAAGTTTGGCAAGCGGCCGAAGTGGTGCGCCCGTGAGCGACGCTGCGCGACGCTCGGTCGTGTACTCGCTTGGGAGGCGCTCACCCCGAAGGTGGCCCTCTGGCAGCAGCGCGGCGAGACCTTCGCGCGTGATCAGTAGCTGATCAACGGAGAGGCCCTCATCCATGAGGGCTGCCGCGATCGCGCTTCCAGAGACGACCGAGATCTCTGCTTCGGCACTCAGGCCTCCGTAGAGGATCACCACGCGCGGGAACGTCTCACGCGCGCTCACGCAGGCTCCTCACCAATGAATTGAATCTCCGACTCCAGGGTCAGCCCCGCGTGTTGCTGGACCTCACGAATGCAGAGGTCGTGCAACTCACGAATCGCCGCAGCTGTGGCTCCGCCGCGATTCAGAATCCAGTTGGCATGCATCGTCGAAACTTCGGCCCCGCCAATCGTGCGGCCCTTGAGGCCGGCCGCCTCAATCAGCGCGCCTGCGCTCGGCCCCTCTGGCGGATTGCGGAAGACGCTCCCCGCGCTTGGGATGCCGAGCGGTTGATGCTCGCGACGCCAGCGCCGAATCTCTTCAAGGCGTGCCTTGATCTCCGTCGGCTCGCCAGCGTGCAGCAGCATGGTGGCTCCAAGGACCACCTCGCCACGCCCAACAGCCTCTTTAAACCGTGAGTGCCGATACGAAAGGTTGAGGGCATCAGGGGTGAGTTCCTCTTCGCCCCCGTCTGGCCGCATGATTACGACCCGCTGGAGGATCTGTGACATCTCACCACCATGCGCGCCCGCGTTGGCCCAAATTGCACCCCCGAGATTTCCTGGAATCGCCAGGGCAAACTCGACACCGGTGAGGCCCGCGTCAGCGGCGAGCGTGGAGAGCTTTGCCATGGAGAGCCCAGAGTCGGAACTGATCGTTCCTGCTGCCGCATTAATAGTGACGTCGGCACTTCGGTTCAGCAATACGATTCCACGAATTCCCGCATCGCTGACGACCACGTTGCTTCCACGTCCGAGAATCCTGAGTGGCCACCCCTTACTCTGCGCAAGGCGAACCACCCCTCGGAGTGTGAATCGATCACGCACCGTGATGAGAAGATCCGCCGGTCCGCCAACGCGCATCGTCGTGTGCTCAGCAAGGGGCGCGTCGCGCTCAGCACGCAGCCCCACTCTTCGCTCAAGCTCACGTGCCGCTTCGTCTCTCGCGCCCCACGTTGTCTCGGTCATCCACGCCTCCCGAGGCGCATCAAGATCTCCACGATCTCCTCAGCGGACCCTGGTCTAGCAAGTGACGCCGCAGCCGCCCCGACTCGTTGACGAACGGAGGCTACGGACATCTGCGCCACTTCTCGTTGAAGCAGTTCGGGGGTGAGCGCTGCGTCGTCAATCACGATCGCCCCGCCCACCGCTGCGAGTTCTTTCGCGTTTGCACGCTGATGCCCGCCCGCATACGGATACGGCACGATGATGGACGGGAGGCCAAGTGCCGCCGCTTCCGCAAGTGTTGATGCACCAGCGCGGCCAAGGAGCAGATCTGCCGAGATGAGGGCGTCCTCCATTGCGCCACCCTGGAGAAAGCGCACTGGCGTATAGCGCGGCTGCAGCACTGCAGGAAGTGCCGCGCGAATCGCTTCGGCTCGATCGAGTCCGTCTGCCGCAACATGCAACACCTGCCACTGGCTGAGCAGCTCTGGCAGAGAGCCTGCAAGTGCGCCTTCAAACCGCAACACACGTTGTGAGCCACCAAAGACGAGGAGGAGTGGAGCATCTGGAGTGATGCCGAGTCGGCTACGCGCAGCGCTGCGATCACGCCCTTCAAAACTTCGCACTGGTGTACCAGTAACGTATGTGTTGGCACGGCTCCATGGTTCCTGCTCTGCGGTGGAGGGCCACGCGACAGCGCGCGCGGAGGCGAGTGGTGCAACGAGGCGATTGCTTCGCCCCGCTTGTACATTCCCCTCCCAGATCAGGCTCGGCGTCCTTGTCACCGCTGCGGCGAACAGCGCAGGGATCGCAATGTAGCCACCAGTTGAGAAGAGGACATCCGGTCGAACGCGGCGCAAGTAGCGGATCGCTTGTGGGATTGACCGCGCAAGGGCAACGGCATCACGAAGGTTCGCCAGGGGACCCGCCGCACTCACGCGCAGGCTTGGGGCTGCGAGGAGCGTCAGCGGGTATCCCTCAGTCGGGATGATCTCGCGTTCAATGCCGCGCTGGCCGCCGAGCCAGTGAATCTCAGCGTCTGGTCGTTGACGTTGGAGCGTACGAGCTACGGCGAGGCCCGGAAAGAGGTGCCCCCCCGTACCGCCGCCCGCGATCACCACGCGCATGGATCCCTCCGATCTCTTGAGCCCCCATCGTCTCACGCGAGACTGAGAGGAGCAGTCCAATGGCGCACATCAAGACGAAGAGTGACGAGCCGCCCTG
>JAUMDJ010000107.1:0-6054 GCA_032121895.1 Chloroflexota bacterium
TTGCGGCGTTCTGTGCCGTCTCGTCTTCCGTCTGCGCGCGAGCATATCCGCCGGTCCCCTCAGCCTTCGCCGCCGGCTCTACGAACTGCGCGCCGAGCGAGCGCACCTGCTCGCCTGCGGCACCACGTACGTCGAACGCAGAGACAACGGCGCCGAGTCGACGCGCGGTTGCGATCGCCTGCAGCCCTGCAACGCCCGCGCCCATGATGAACGCCTTCGCCGGCGCAATGGATCCTGCGGCGGTGGTGAGCATGGGGAGGAACTTGTCGAGCGCGGCGGCACCGATCAGCGCCGCCTTATATCCGGCGACGCCGCTCTGCGAAGAGAGGACGTCCATGGATTGCGCGCGGGTGATGCGCGGCACAAGCTCAAGCGCGAGTGCGGTGATCTTGGCGCTCGCGAGCGCTGGGAGGATCTCTTCGTTTGCGCCCGGGGTGAGGAGGGCAATGAGCGTGCAGCCTTTCGGGAGGGCGGCGACTTCGTCTGCGCTTGGCTTTCGCACCTTCACCATCACGTCAGGCGCAGCGGCGGCGAGCGCTGCGACATCCGCGACAAGGGTCACCCCCGCCTTCTCATAAGCGGCATCCAAGAAGCCTGCCGCGCTACCTGCGCCGCGCTCGACAACGACATGATGCCCCGCAGCGATGAGCTTGGCGGCTGCGTCCGGGACGAGCGCCACGCGGCGCTCGCCAGGGAGTCGTTCACGGAGAACTCCGATCTTCATAGCGGTAATCCTATCGCCCCCTCTGATTTAGGCAGGAAGGTACGGCCGATACGCAGGACTCCACATCGCTGCGTCCACCAGTTCTGCGATGCGGTCTTCAGGGACGGCTGGCGCCCACCCACCCTTGACCCCCGCACGAACCACCGCGATCGCAATGGTGCGGCTGATTGAGCGGAGTTGCGCGAGGGGCGGATAGATGGAGTCACGACCCGGTGGGGTGAGGGCGGCAAGGTGCTCCGCCGCCACAAGGAAGGCCTCGTCTGGAATCTTGTTCAGCCGGCCCGCGATCGCGGCAAGTCCAACACCCGGGAAGATGTAGACATTGTTCGCCTGGCTGATTGGGTGCGTCGCACCACCAGCGGTAACCGGCGCGAACGGTGAACCAGTTGCAACGAGTGCGCGTCCATCACTCCAGATGAGGATCTGCTCTGGTGTGGCCTCTGCGCATGATGTTGGATTCGAGAGCGGCCAGATCAAGGGTGACGGCGCTATCGCCGCAAGAGCACGAACGGTCGCCTCCGTGAATGCGCCAGCCTGCCCACTCGTCCCAATGAGCGCGGTTGGAGCGGCCGCCTTCACGATCTCTTCAAGCGTTGGCGCTGCACTCAGCGTATGCAGCTTGAGCGCCTGGAGCGTTTCGCTGCTGATTGCGAGTTCACTCTTACCGTCAGTTAGATCAGTTCGCCCCTCGTGCACGATCCCCTTTGAATCCATCGCAATGATTGCGCGCGCGCGTTCACTCTCACTCGCTCCCGCACTCTCAAGATGCTTCCGCAGAAGTCGGACAATCCCGAGGGTTGCGGCACCCGCTCCGTAAAAGAGGAAGCGTTGGTCACTCATGCGCGTACTCCCTGATCCACCACCCGCGTTCACCGCGGCGATGAGGCCCGCGAGTGCAACGGCACCCGTCCCTTGAACATCGTCATTGAATGATGGGACGATGTTGCGGTAGCGCTCAAGTATCTTGATCGCATTCTCCTGCTTGAAGTCTTCCCACTGGATGACGCACCCTGGGAGCGCGGTCGCAACCGCTTCTACAAATGATTCAATGAATGCGTCGTACGCGGCGCCGCGGAGGCGCGGCTTGCGCCACCCCAAATACGCAGGGTCGCTGAGGAGTTCCTGATTGTCTGTCCCTACATCAAGCGAGACGGGGAGCGCCCATGACGGCTGAATTCCAGCGGCTGCGGTGTAGAGCGAAAGTTTGCCGATTGGAATTCCCATCCCTCCAACACCGAGGTCGCCAAGTCCAAGGATGCGTTCGTTATCTGTCACCACGATCAGTCGCGTCTCACCGCCGCCTGCAGCGTTGAGGAGTAGCTCAGGGATGCGACTCTGATCATCTGGCGTCACCCATGCGCCGCGTGCACGACGCCAGATCTGACTCCAACGCTTGCACGCCTCGCCAACGGTTGGCGTGTAGACCACAGGGAGGAACTCCTCCATGTTCTCCGCAAGCAGCCGGTAGAAGAGTGTCTCGTTTCGATCCTGCAGCGCGGCGAGTCCGATGTAGCGCTCGAGGGGATCCTGCTTGCGGCGAATCTTCTGCAACTCAACGGCAACCTGCTCTTCAAGGGTGAGGACGGTCGCGGGGAGGAGCCCGTCAAGCCCGAGGAGTCGGCGTTCATCCTTGGTAAATGCCGTGTCCTTATTCAACGTGGGGCGGCTCAACAGCGCCTTGCCACGCTCTTTTACGGCGATCGGAGGGAGGGGTGTGCTCATAGGAGCCACAGGATAGCCGCGCGGCGGGTGTAAAGTCTGAGCATGGCTGCGACGATCCTCGTTGTTGAAGACGATCCCGCCGTCTCCCTCGCGCTCGAAGTGGCGTTGAAGGGGGAAGGGTATACCGCGCTGCTCGCGGCAACCGGCGATAAGGGCCTGGAGATTGGCCTTGCGCAGGCGCCAGACCTGCTCATCCTTGATGTCCGCCTTCCTGGAATCGATGGGTTTGAGCTGCTGCGCCGACTCCGCGCGGGAGGCTCAAAGGCACCCGTGATCATCCTCACGGCGCGAGACGAAGAGGTGGATACGATCCTCGGGCTTGAGCTCGGCGCGGATGACTACATGACGAAGCCCTTCCGCGTCCGTGAACTGCTCAGCCGCGTCAAGTCCCAGTTGCGTCGGGCGTACGGCGACCTTGCGGACGCGCTTGGCGGGCGGATCATCCGCGCCGACGAACTCCTTATTGACCTAGAGCGCAGGCGGGTGAGCCGTGCGGGGAAGAAGATTGCCCTCACTCCAACCGAGTTTGAGATCCTCCGACTCCTTGCGGAGAAGCCAGGGCGCGTCTTCAGCCGGCGCGACCTTCTTGAACGAGTTCGCGACTACGACGCGGCGATCAGTGGCGATGAGAAGACCATCAATGTACATGTCAGCCACCTCCGAGACAAGATTGAAGTTGATCCTTCCAATCCTCGCTATGTCAGCACCGTGCGTGGCGTTGGTTACGCCTTTGCGGATCGGAGTGACCGCGGCGAGCGGAGCGGATCCTGAACTCCATCTACACGCGTCTCTATAGCCTTCCGCCCCGAGGTCTGCGCGCGCGGCTCACCGCCGCCTTTCTAGGCATCTTGGCGGTTGCACTTACCCTCTCCGGCCTACTCGTGATTGACCGCGTCAGCAACGAACTCCAGTCACAAGAGTTCGCATCACTGCAGGTGCGCCGGATGGCCGTCTCAAGTGCAGCGCGCAGCATTGCGATCGCCGCCGCGTCCGATGGGAGCGTGGTGACGCGGTCTGGCACGCTGAATCCACTTGTGCAAGAGCGCTTCTTGTTGCAGGATCCTGAACTGCAAGGGCTCGCCACCGTCATTGCGCGTGCGGATGTGCGCTTACGGTTCGGCACGTGGGATGAAGCACAGCAGAAATTCACTCCACTTGAAGATTCCACATTCACAATTGACTCCTCTGGCGTTGAGGCAGCTGCAGGTGAGCGGCGTGATCCAATTGAGAGCGGCTCAGAGATTGTGCTCTTGGGCGGGGCGGAGGCGATCGGCGCGGTTGAGGTGACGCTCGAGCAGCCACTCTCCACGCGCGCGACGCGCATTGCGCAGGTGACCGGCGCGATCACGCTCGTTGGCCTTCTTGCACTTGGCGCAACGATCCTCTTGTCCACACTTGCTGCGCGCCGATTTGCAAAGCCAGTAGGACTCCTGTCGGAGACGGCGAGTGCGATCGGTGATGGTGATCTTTCCGCGCGCGTCCCTACTGGGCCAGAGGTTGCCGCCAACATTGAGATGGAAGCCTTGCTCGAAGGATTTAATCGCATGGCGAGCCGCCTTGAGACCACCGTGGGCGCACTAAAGCGTGAACGGGATCGCGGACAAGAGCATCTCGCCGATGTCTCGCATGAGCTGCGAACACCGCTGGCGGCGCTTCGCGCATTTGTTGATCTTCTTGACGAAGGTGGGACCACAGATCCGGCAACGCGAAAGCGCCTGTTGAGTGAAGCGGGGCGCCAACTCGAGCGCATGGATGCACTCACCGCCAACATCCTTGAGCTCTCACGGTTTGATGCAGGGATTGCGCGACCAGAGTTTACGGAGACCGACCTTCGCTCAAGTGTGAGTGCGGCGATTGAACAGGCGGCGGCGGGGGCGCGTCGTCGTGGTGTTGCGCTCGATGAACGACTCCCAGCACGGCGCGTGGTGATTCGACACGACGTGACCCTTGTGGGCCAGGCGGTTGCAAACCTTGTTGGGAACGCGCTGAAGTTCACGCCAAAGGGCGGGAGTGTCTCCGTTGCGGTACGGCCGCTCGCAACGGGTGCCGCAACGATCACCGTGAGTGATACCGGTGTTGGCATTGCGGCAGAAGAGTTGCCTCGCATCTTTGATCGCTTCTACCGTGGCACTGAGGGGCTCGCTGCATCGCGTAAGGAGACGCGCGCCTCTGGGTCAGGCCTCGGGCTCGCGATCGTGAAGTCAATCGTAGACATGCACGCCGGTCGCATTGTCGTTGAGAGTCTCCCTGGGAGCGGGACAAGCTTCACCCTGACGCTCCCTGCCGACCCGCTCGCAGACGCGGATAGCGCGGTGGAGCCAACTCCAGCCACGCAGCCCGCCGCAACCTTGATCAGCGTTGGCCGTCGTGCAGCGGCGCTACTCGGTGAGGTTGCGAAAACTTCACTCCGCCTACGTCGTGTTCTTCGCGCGGATACGACATCCTCTACTCTGAACGAGTCGCCTGCGCCTGATCGCGCACTGCCAACGACAAAGGAGAAGACGTGAGCGAAACCCGAAAGCCAATCTCTCGACGCAGCGCGCGCCCGATCCGGTTTGAGCCAGAGCGCTCCGAGTGGCAGCCGTGGCTTGAGAACCTGGATGACGGTGTTCCAAAGTCGAGCGCAGTCAGTGACACGCAAGAACCATCCACGACAGAACTGCGGACGGGCCTGACCGGGCGCGCAACCGCTGGGCTCCTCGCCCTCTCCATCATCTTTGGGGCGGCGGGTGGCGCTGGCGCAACCTACTTCGTCCTTGGGGGGAGTGAGGGGAGCAGCGACATCGTGACGCAGATCCGCCAGACGCTCACCTCTGAGCAGTCGGCGATCGTCAACGTTGCGGAGCGCGTCTCCCCCGCCATCGTCACGCTTGAGGTCACAACGGCAGGGAGCGATAGCGTTGGCTCAGGGGTGATCTACTCCGCAGATGGATGGATCGTCACCAATCGCCATGTGGTTGAGGGCGCAACCAGCATTACCGTCAACCTTAAAGATGGTCGTGATTTTGTTGGCACCATCTACGGCATTGACACGTTGACCGACCTTGCCATTGTGAAGGTTGAGGCCACCGATCTCTCCGCTGCAACGCTCGGACGTTCGCGAGATATCCAGGTGGGACAGACCGCAATCGCCATGGGCTCGCCCCTTGGCGTCTACACCAACTCTGTCACTGCAGGAATCATCTCCGCACTTGGTCGACAGATCACCACTGAATCCGGCCGACTTGACGGACTCCTGCAGACAGATGCCGCAATCAACCCTGGCAATTCTGGTGGCGCACTCGTCGACTCCAGTGGCGCGGTGATTGGCATCAATACGGCGATCTCCAATGAAGGCGCTGGGATCGGCTTTGCAATCCCTATTGATATCGCTCGGCCGATCATGGAGCAGGCGCTCGCCGGCGTACCGCTCTCACGTCCATGGATTGGAATTCGCTACACGTCGCTTGATCGCCGCTCAGCGGCACAGAACAACCTACCGGTCTTCCAGGGAGCCTGGCTCTCGTCGGGAGCTGAGCCTGCGGTCGTCCCTGGCAGCCCTGCCGAAGCGGCCGGCTTTACAGATGGTGACATTGTCGTGAAGGTGGAGGGGGTGGCGATTGATGAGC
>JAUMDJ010000108.1:0-8973 GCA_032121895.1 Chloroflexota bacterium
ATAAGGCGGCGAAGAAGCCAGACGAGGCGGCGAACAGTCAGCTGCTGAGTGAGCAGATCGTTGCGACGCTCGAGTCGCTGAGCGCGCGCGAGCAGCGGGTGCTGCGGCTACGCTTCGGCCTTGAGGACGGGCGTCAGCGCACGCTTGAAGAGGTGGGTGCCGAGTTCAATGTGACGCGTGAGCGCATCCGCCAGATTGAGGCGAAGGCGTTGCGCAAGTTGCGACACCCATCCCGCTCGCGCAAGTTGCGCGACTATCTTGAGTAACGATGACAGTCCATGAAGCGACCGCACTGGTACCGCAAGGGGTTGGGCTACACGCCCGCCCGGCGGCGCTCTTCGTGCAGAAGGCTGGGGGCTTCAGCTCCACAATCCGACTCACCTGCGGTGAACGCAGTGCGGATGGGAAGTCAATCCTTGGCGTCCTGCAGCTCGGCGCCTCTGCTGGCAGCCAGGTGACGATCCAGGCGGAGGGCGATGACGCCCACGCGGCTGCCGAGCAGCTCGCCACCTTCATCCGTGAGATCGTCTAGCCGCGGTCGCACGTGGCGCGCCAGCACCCCCCGTGATTCGGAGCGGCAAGGCAAACTGAGGCCCTGAGCAGAGGCTCAGAGGTGAAAGAAGGAGGAGTTGCGATGGGCCAGGATCTCGTTCCGATCGCGAAGGCAGTGATCAAGGGTCTCGGTGGTGCGAGCAACATCAAGTCGAGTGAGCCGTGCATCACACGGATCCGCTGTGATCTGGTGGACATGAAGAAGATGAACGAGGCTGCGCTCAAGAAGGCTGGAGCGATCGCTGTCGTGAAGTTTGGGAAAGGGGTCCAGGTGGTGATGGGTACCCTCTCGGACAACATTGAGTCCGAGATGCGCCGCCAGATGAAGCGCTGAGTGGGCGCCCCCGTCACGATCCTCGCCCCGTTCGCTGGGCGCGTCGTGGCGTTTGCTGACCTGCCAGACCCTGTCTTCGCGCAGGGGATCATGGGTGCGGGGATCGCCCTCGACCCGGAAGAGGTGGCCAGTGTGACCGCCCTCGCCCCGTGCGCTGGGAGCGTCGCCAAGCTCTTCCCTGGCGGCCACGGGATCGCCATTGAGAGCTCTGCGGGACCAATCCTCCTTCACCTTGGGCTCGACACGGTTGCCCTCAAGGGAGTCGGCTTGAAGGCCCTCGTAGGGGATGGGGACCAGATCGTTGCGGGCCAGCCCCTCGTGGAGCTCGCGGCGTCCAGCATCCGTGCGGGCGGCACTTCCCTCCTCACCCCCGTGGTGGCGATCGGCGGACAGCGGGTTGAACACCTTGCCGCCGCCGGGACACAGGTACGGGCGGGAGACCCCCTGATGGTGGTCCACCCCGCCTAAGTCGGCCTCCCAGCCGCAGCCCCTAGACCGATGGAAGGGGGGCCGTGGCTAGGGATGGTGAAGGGACCTTAATCAAACCCCTTGTCATACCGCCACACGGGGAGTAGGGTTATCCACAAGCGCGAGCCGTCCTGACCGCAAGGGCAGGGCCTCACGCTTAAGTGGAGGTAATGGGAATGTTTGAGCAACTACAGAAGATCGGGAAGGCGTTGATGCTCCCGATCGCGGTGCTCCCCGCAGCGGCGCTTCTGCTCCGCATCGGCGTGCTCCTTAGCAGCGACCTGAAGGTCGCGGACGGGACGGCCCTGACGGTCGTCTGGAACGTCATGACGATCGCTGGTGATGCCGTCTTCGGCAACCTGGCGCTCCTCTTCGCCATCGGTGTGGCTGTTGGCCTCACTGAAGGTGCTGGCGTGGCCGCCCTTGGCGCCGCAGTCGGCTACCAGATCTTGGCGAAGATCAACGGCGTCGGCTCACTGATTGACGTGCTGAATAAGGTCGAGGCACCTGCAAAGGTGAACATGTCGGTCTTCGGCGGCATCCTGATCGGCGTGATCGCCGCATGGGCATACAACAACTACAAGGACATGAAGTTGCCGAGCTATCTCGGCTTCTTCGCAGGTCGACGATTCGTTCCAATCGTCACGGCGTTCGCGTCGGTGGTGGCTGGTCTCGTCGCGGGCTTCATCTGGCCACCAATTGGTGCCGCCATTCAGGAGTTCGGCAACCTGATCGTTACGATGGGCGGCATCGGGCTCATCCTCTACGGTTTCGCGAACCGCATGCTCCTCTTGGTGGGCTTGCATCACATCTTGAACACGTTCGTCTGGTTCCAGCTCGGAAGCTTTACGAAGGCCGACGGCACGGTAGTGACCGGCGACCTGAACCGCTTCTTCGCTGGCGACCCGACGGCGGGTCCATTCATGGCTGGCTGGTTCGTGGTGATGATGTTCGGCCTCCCGGCCGCGGCATACGCCATCTATCAGGCGGCAGACAAGAGCGAGAAGAAGTCAACCGGCTCCATCATGGGTTCGGCAGGCTTCACCTCGTTCCTCACCGGAATCACGGAGCCGATTGAGTTCAGCTTCGCCTACGCGGCACCGGTGCTGTTCGCAATCCACGGACTCCTTGCGGGTGTGGCCCTTGCCATCTGTGCACAGCTTGACTGGGTACAGGGCTTCGGCTTCTCCGCAGGCTTGATCGACTATCTGTTGAACTTCACGTTGGCATCTGCTGCATCGGCGGGCGGAAGCACAGGACCTCTCGGGATCCTGGGCCTCGGCGTAGTCTTTGCGGCGATCTACTACGTGCTGTTCGCAGCGGCGATCCGCACGCAGAACCTTGCGACCCCGGGTCGCACGCCGGTCAAGGCAAAGGGCCGACGCTAACTCGTGAAACTTTCCGCTGAAGCTCTAAAGGCGTAGGCGGAGCGCAATGGACGAGCTGATCGTCCTGGGGCTGGTAGTCGCCGTATGGTGGCTACCAGCCCTGCGCGTTATTCGAGACATGGACGAGATCCCAGGGATCCCTCGTCCACTCTTTTGGTCCGTACTCCCCGTGATCGGACTGCCGATCATTGGGCCCCTCTTCTACGCAACTTGGCTTCGCCGCAGGCTCTTCAACATCGGTGCCAACGCCATGCAACTCCGCGAAGAGCGGAATCGTGCCCGCCGCGCCCGTGGCGCAGGCGAGGAGCGTGGCGACCCCTCTCGTCGTCGCTGACCCTGCTACCATTTCGCCCTTGGCAGCCTCGTGCTGCTGACCTGTTCCGGCGTAGCTCAGTGGTAGAGCGGGCGGCTGTTAACCGCTAGGTCGTAGGTTCGAGCCCTACCGCCGGAGCCAACTTCAGTGCAGCGCGCGAGAGAGCGCGAAGGGGGGGGGACGAGATGGTTGCAACTGGCCTCAGTGAAACCCCCGCCGCATACCGCGCCAAGCTTCTCACGCAAGATGATGCACAGATTGACGCGTGGGTGGCCGGCTCCCTCCGCGACATCGCCAAGCGGAAGGGTGTCGTCCAGGCAATCCATGAGTTCGGCAAGGCGTCAGGGCTGGACGAAGACGGCCTCGCCGGCGCATTCACCGCTGGAGGCGGCGCCGCCGCCACTATGGGCCGCGATGATGAGAACCGCCTGATCTTCCCCGCGGTGGCGCTCTGGGCCCTTGTGCCAGGGATTCGTGCTGTAGACCCAGCGCGTGGCAAGGATCGACTGATCAACTTCCTTGTGGCGACCTTCGAAGAGGTCGTTTACATCTAACGGCGCGGCGGCGCGGCGGCGGGGCTAGGGCCAGCGCTACTCGCCTTTTTGACGGAGGATCGCGGCGAGGTTGTCGAGCTTGTTGCGCGCGATCTGTAGCCACTTCGCCATATTCATGCGGTCCAGCTCGTTGAGCTTCACGGACCCGTCGACGCGGTCGATTGCATGCAGGATGGTCGCAAGCTCATCAATGGCGTTCCCCAGCGACTCCCGCGCGTTCGTAAGTCCAGCATCACTTGCTGCTGCAAGGGGGGAGGTGGTCTCACTGCCGGCAGGCACGCTGCTGTTCTGAATGATGGATGGCTGGATCAACGGTGCCGCTGGCGCTGGCGGAGCGGTGTGAATAACGGGCGCTTGCGACGAGGTAACGGATGTGGCTTGGGCAGGCGCGCCAAGGCTCGGGCGGTCGCTCTCACCGCGCACCACGCTCTTCAGACGTGCCAGCGAAAGTTCGCCGCGTGCAATCTGTGCAGCGAGTTCGGCACGACGTGCAGGGTCATCAATCTTCATCAGTTCGTAGGCGTGGCTGATGGTGTCAGATCGCTCCGCAACAAGGGCGCGGACATCAGCAGGCGCTGCAACTAGGCGCAAACGGTTCTCAATGTAGCCTTTGTCCTTGCCCAGCTTATCGGCGAGCTTGCGGATGCTGTAGCCGAGTTCGGTGGTCATGCGCGCGAAGATCGCCGCCTCATCAAGCGGCGAGAGGTTCTCTCGCTGCAGGTTTTCAATCACGGCGATCTCAATCGCCTGCTCATCGCTCATCTCTTCAATGATCGCGGGGATCATCGCGAGCGCAAGCGCGGTGACGGCGCGCCAGCGTCGTTCGCCGGCAACGATCTCATAGTGGCCGCGGTTGAGCGGACGGACGAGGATTGGCTGGAGGACGCCGTGTTCACGGATGCTCGCCGTCAGGTCGCTCAGGGCGCCTGGGTCGGCGGCGATTCGTGGCTGCTTCGGATTCGGCGTAATGCGATCAACGGCAATCTGCCGAACGGCGCGATCGTGCTGTTCTCCCTCTGGCTTAAGAAGTGAGAGAACGGAGTCGCTTAGCTTCTCCTCCTGCGCGAGGCGCTGGCTTGCCGCCGCACGAAAATCAGGCTTGGCCACGTGCAATCACCTCCGCTGCTAGTTCGCGATACATCTCCGCCGCATCTGAGACGGGAGCGTAGACCGTGATCGGCTTGCCGGTGAGCGGAGCCTCACCAAGACGCACCGTTGATCCGATGATGGTCTTGAAGACTGGCGCGTCTGCATAGCCCTGCATCTCGGCGAGCATCTCCTTGCCGAGCACGGTGCGCTGATCGACGAAGGTTGGGAGGAGGCCCAGCACGGTGAGGTCCTTGTTTAGCTTGGAGTGGATCGTCTTCACCACATTAAGCAGATTCTTCAACCCCTTCAGCGCGTAGTACTGCGCCTGCACTGGGATGATGACCGCATCTGCCGCTACGAGCCCGTTGATGGTGAGGAGACCGAGCGTTGGCGGGCAGTCGATCAGGATGTAGTCGTATGCGTCACGTGTGCCATCGTCGAGCGCTTCGCGGAGTGCGTACTCGCGCCCCATGGCGTTGAAGAGATCAACCTCTGCCGAGGCGAGGTCGAGGGTGGCGGGGGCCACGTCAATCCCAGGGAAGTCGCTATGCAGAATGACGGGGGCGAGCGAGCGCTCTTGGGAGACGAGGACGTCAGCGGTGGAGCGGGAGACATCTGCCAGATTGAAGCCGAGGCCGGCGGTCAGGTTCGCCTGGGCATCCATGTCGACCGCGAGCACCTTGAGGCCGCGCTCAGCGAGTGCCCCTGCAAGGTTCACGACTGTCGTTGTCTTTCCGACGCCGCCCTTCTGATTGGCGACCGCAATGACCTTCCCCATGAAACCCCCTCCGCGGGCGCTGGCGGTATGCCGCCTGTGCGCCAAGCGCATCGTACTCCCTTGTCTTTGTTCGTAGCTCTGCCTGTGCGCTTGTCTGCGCACACGGACGGCGCACAGGCACCCTGTCCGTGTGGAAAGGGGGCCTGCTCGTGCAGGCTGTCTGACGTGGTGGGGGTGTGGGAGAATCGGCGGACGACTGAGGATGGCCGCTGATGTAACAAACGAGGAGGGCGTGATGGCGGGAGACGGGGAGCGGGAGACGGCGCGTACCTCGACCAGTTCGGGCCTCCCCCTCAGCCAGGAGTACGGCCCAGAGAGCGCCGTTGGGCGACCATCTGATGCCACGGGGACGGCCGGCTCCTATCCGTACACCCGAGGGGTCCAGCCGACCATGTACCGAGGGCGGCTATGGACGATGCGCCAGTACGCGGGATTCTCCACCGCCAAAGAGTCAAATGCTCGCTACCGCTACCTCCTCGAGCAGGGCCAGACGGGCCTCTCGGTCGCCTTCGATCTCCCCACCCAGATGGGATACGACTCAGACGCGCCAGAGGCAGAGGGGGAGGTTGGACGAGTAGGTGTGGCGATTGATTCGCTCGCCGATATGGAGCAGCTCTTCGACGGAATCCCGCTCGATAAGGTCTCTACCTCCATGACGATCAACTCCACCGCCCCGATTCTTCTCGCCCTCTACGTGGCGGTGGCGGAGCGCCAAGGGGTCTCCCGCGAGGCGCTCTCTGGAACCACGCAGAACGACCTGCTGAAGGAGTACATCGCTCGAGGCACGTACATCTTTCCGCCAGCACCATCACTGCGTCTGATCACCGATGTGGTTGAGTGGAGCAGCGCGGAGCTACCAAAGTGGAACACCATCAGCATCTCCGGGTATCACATGCGCGAAGCGGGGGCGACTGCGGCGCAAGAGCTCGCCTTCACCTTCGCCAATGCCATCGCGTATGTGGAGGCGGCTGTGGCACGGGGGATGCAGGTTGATGTGATTGCCCCACGACTCTCCTTCTTCTTTGCGGCGTGGACCGACATCCTGGAGGAGACGGCAAAGTTTCGCGCAGCACGGCGCATCTGGGCACGCCTCATGAGGGAGCGATTCGGCGCGACGAACGAGAAGTCGCTGCTCTGCCGGTTCCACGTGCAGACTGCGGGATCCGCACTCACCGCGCAGTCCATTGACAACAATGTCGTACGCGCTGCGTATCAGGCGCTCGCCGCAGTTCTTGGCGGCGCACAGAGCCTGCACGTCAATGGAAAAGATGAGGCGCTCGCGCTTCCAACAGAAGAGTCGGCTCGTCTCGCACTGCGCACGCAGCAAGTGCTTGCCCATGAAGCAGGAGTTGCTGGAACCGTTGACCCCCTCGGGGGGAGTTGGGCGATTGAAGCGCTGACGGATACGATTGAGACCGAAGCCCTCGCCCTGATTGCCGAGACCGATCGCCTCGGTGGTGCAGTTGCAGCAATCTCTGCAGGCTTCCCGCAGCGCGCAATTCAAGATGCCGCGTTTGCATATCAGCGTGAGGTTGAGAGCGGTGATCGTGTCATTGTTGGCGTGAATCAGTTTGTTGATGAGGTAGTGACTACGCCTCCGATTGCACGCATTGATCCGGCGAGAGAGCGCGAACAGGTTGCGTCGCTCAAGAGTTTCCGAGCATCGCGTGACGCTGCAGCGGTTGCGGCGTCACTTGACGCAATCAAAGCGGCGGCACGCGGTAGCGAAAACTTGATGCCGCACTTGATCAGCGGCGTGAAGGCCGGACTGACGGTGGGTGAGATCAGTGGTGCACTCCGAGAGATCTGGGGTGAGTATCGAGAGTCACTCGTCCTGTGAACGATGGCGCGCGCATGCACCGGCTTGGCGCGCTCCCTGTGCAGGGGCGCATCCATCACGTGGCAACGGTGGTGAAGGACATTGATGCGGCGGTGAGATTTCACGCTGATGTGCTCGGACTTCCGCTGGAACAGATCGCCGACGTCCCTTCACAGGAGGTGCGGATCGCCTTTCTTACCGCCGGTGACTCAAAGATTGAGCTCGTTGCGCCTACGAACAGTACAAGCGGCGTCGCGCGCTTTCTTGCGTCAAAAGGTGAAGGGTTTCATCACCTTTGCCTGGAAGTCACAGATATTGATGCAGAGCTACAGCGCCTCGCCAGTGCTGGCGTCCAACTGATCAACAGCGTGGCGGTGGAGGGCGTAGAGGGTCCGGTCGCCTTCCTTCATCCGAAGAGTTGTCACGGCATCTTGGTGGAGCTGATTGAGGCGCCAGGCGGACCTGCCTGGAAGCGACTCGGCTACGGAGATCCAGCGCAGCTGCGGATTCGCTAGCCCCTGGGCGCGGACGGTTGAACCGAACTACGCCTTCTTGTAGCCCGCTTCGATTAGGAGACGTGGGAGTTCCGTCGGGGAGCCAGCCACCTTGAAGCCGGCAGCCTCAAGGGCTGCGATCTTGTCCACCGCGCGCCCTGAGGCGCCAGAGACGATCGCCCCTGCGTGCCCCATGCGGCGCCCCTCAGGGGCGGCACGTCCAGCGATAAATGCGACGCGTGGAAGGTGCTTCAGGTGTTCGGCGGCCCAGGCGGCCGCCTCCTCTTCTGCAGATCCACCGATCTCGCCGATCAAGACGATCGCGCGCGTGGCCTTGTCTGCAGCGAAGAGCTCCAGCGCTTCACGGAAGGTGGTGCCAATGATCGGGTCGCCGCCGATGCCGAGGCAGGTGGACTGGCCGATCCCCGCATCCGTCATTGACTGCACCGCTTCGTAGGTCAACGTCCCAGAGCGGCTCACCACGCCAACGTCGCCGGGGAGATGGATCGACGCGGGGATGATGCCAACTTTGGTGCCGCTCCCGTTTGCGCCAGGTGATGTCGCGCCAGGGCAGTTCGGCCCAATCAGGTGTGCGCCGTGCGAACGAACAATGGCGAGCGCACCAACCATGTCGTGGACGGGAATCCCTTCAGTGATGCAGAAGATGACTTTGATACCAGCCTCGGCCGCTTCGGCGATCGCATCACCCGCACCCGCCGCTGGAACAAAGATGCAGCTCGTGTTCGCGCCGGTCTCGCGCACCGCATCAGCCACGGTGTCAAACATTGGGACGCTGTCATCGAGTGCGCGCTCGCCACCGCGACCCGGTGTGACGCCGGCCACAATCTTTGTGCCGTACGCTGCCATCTGTGCGGCGTGGAATCCACCTTCACGACCGGTGAGTCCTTGAACGACGAGACGCGTCTCTGGTCCAACCAGGATGCTCATGCTGCACCTCCTGCGGCGAGTGCCACCGCCTTCTCCGCCGCCTCATCAAGGCTGGACGCGGTTGCAAACCCACCTGCGGTGAGGAGCTCTGCCGCCTCTTTTGCGTTCGTCCCAACAATGCGAACCACCATCGGTACGGTGCGCTCCTGCTGCCCACGCGCTTCAATCAGGCCGCGCGCCACTTCGTCGCCACGAGTGATGCCGCCGAAGATGTTGACGAGGATTGCCTTAACGCC
>JAUMDJ010000109.1:0-1646 GCA_032121895.1 Chloroflexota bacterium
CAAGCGCGAGTGCGGCGGCGATCGCAAAGCCGCCTGCGAGGAGGGCGGCGAGGAGCGCCCGGCCGTCCTCGGCCCGTCGGATTGCCCGAATCATGCTGAAGGAGAGCATCAGGGCGGCGAAGGCGCAGGCGAGCCCCACGACGAACGTCCCGATCGAGAGCTGCCCGATCTGGTCCGAGTTTCGAATGCTGGCAACCCAGAGGAAGTAGAGGAGTGACGATCCGAGCGCGACCAAGACGGCGACGCCCGTGCCGAGTGAGACCACTCCACGAATTCTTCGACTGCGCTGCTGGCTCATCTGCATAGGGTAGCCCCCCGCATCGAATACGGCGAGCCTCGCCGCGAGCGTGAACCAACCGACACGAAGCGGCCCCTCGGCTACGATGCATGTATGGAGATCATGGGCATCAAGATTCCGACGATCATCACGGAGAACAGCGGGATTCGCTGTGAAGGGTGCCGTGATCAGATTACGGGCACCCCCTTTCGTGTCAGCGTGCTGGACATCATCGCCACCGAGGTCGCCCCGTCATTTGAGCAGGCATCCCCCATCAACCCTGGCCCATTCCAGTTCTGCAAGAAGCCAGAGTGCCCCGCTCTCTGGATGTCCCGAAACAGCTGGTACACCTGTCAGCAGAGTGAGGTGCGCGAGATCATGCGACCAGTACCACTTCAGTTACCGGGTGGCGCGAACGGACTCGGCCTCTGTGACGGACTTCATCAGAGCGCGCACGAGTTCATCCCGGCATAGGCCGGAGGGCGTGTGATCGCCGCGGCCACCACCCTTTTCGCCGCACTCTTCGCCGCACTTCTCTTTAATCAGTATGCAACTCGGCGCGCGCCGTACCAGCTCGCCTGGGCGATTGGTGCCACAGCATTTGCCGTGGCGGCAGGAGCGGAGTTCGTTGCGCAATTAGTGGGATGGAGTGAGCCGCTGTATCGAGTCTGGTATCTCACTGGTGCGGTATGGACCGCCGGTTGGCTCGGTGCCGGAACCATTCTGCTCCTTGCCAAAACACGATTCGGCTACTGGTATGCACTCTGCCTCGCGCTTGCAGGTCTCTTCACCATCCTTGTCGCACGCCGCCTTGAAGATCCGAGCGCTGGGCCGGTCGCACTTGTGTACGCGCTGAGCGCCTGGGGAACAGCCACGGCGATCGCATGGCTCTCGTATCTTGCGAGTCCGCGCTGGAGTCGCATCGCAATTGGGTTCATGGTTGCGGTGAGTGTGCTGGCACTTCCGCTCGTTGCAACCGCAACACTCCCCGCGCCAGGCTGGGCGGTTGATACGACCACAGGAGCGCCCGTTGCCGTGCTACTCCCGCCATCGCTTCGACTGCTGACGCCACTCTTGAATGTAAGCGGAGCACTCGCACTACTCACTGGCGCACTTTTCTCCGCGTATGTGTTCATGCCGAAAAGGAGAACGCTGCCGTACTCAAGCGACCCGAACCAGCGCGGCGACGAACTTCTCTTTAATCTGGCGATCGCCCCCGTTGCAATCATCGTGAACTTCTTTCGCAGCCTCCCACTCGCGGTGCGCGCGTGGCGTGAAGGAACGTTGAACCGACGCGTCCCCGCGACGCTGCTCATTGCGCTAGGCGCGTTCCTCCCAAGCCTCACCGACACGCTCAATCGAGGCGGAT
>JAUMDJ010000110.1:0-1622 GCA_032121895.1 Chloroflexota bacterium
CCAGAGCCAACCACCATGGAGGAGCTGCTCGCGTTCGCGGGCGCGCCGATCAAGAACCTGAAGTCGGGCGACGTGCTCGACGGGATCGTGGTGCGCGTTGATCCAGATGAAGTGCTTGTTGACATTGGCGGCAAGAGCGAAGGCGTGGTCTCAAGCCGCGAACTTCATGGTCGAAACGGCGAAGAGGGCCCAGCCCTGAACGTCGGCGACACGGTGCTCGTCTACGTCATGCAGCCGGAATCAGAAGACGGACATGTGGTCCTCTCCATTCGACGCGCCGGCCTCGAGCGCAAGTGGCGCACGATGCAGGAGCAGCTCGACGCGGGCACCATCATTGAAGCGACCGTCATTGATCACAACAAGGGCGGACTCATTGTGGACTGTGGCATTCGCGGATTTGTGCCGATCAGCCAGATCGTGGACTTCCCACGTCGACCAGCTGGTGACGCACCGCGCGATGCGATCCAAGAGATCGCAGAGAAGCTGCAGCCGTATGTGGGCCGCAAGCTGCGCATGAAAATCCTTGAGGTGAACCGAAAGGGGAACCGCCTGATCCTCTCCGAGAAGGTTGCGCATTATGAGGAGCGACGCGAGAAGCGTGACGAGCTCTTCAGCACACTTTCTGTTGGTCAGAAGGTGAGCGGCAGCGTTCGCTCAATCGCACCGTTCGGGCTCTTCATTGACCTCGGCGGCATTGACGGTCTCATTCACAAGAGTGAGATCAGCTGGTCAAAGGTTGCGAACCCTGAAGCTGACTACAAGGTGGGCGATCCGATCGATGCCGAAGTGATCGACATCAATACGGAGCGTGGACGCATCAGCCTCTCCATTCGAAAGCTACAGCCAGATCCGTGGCACGCAGCGATCGCGGATATCAAGATCGGCGATTTCGTTGAGGGGACGATCACCAAGCTCGTCAACTTCGGCGCGTTCGTACGCGTTC
Source organism: Chloroflexota bacterium (assembly GCA_032121895.1). GTDB lineage: Bacteria > Chloroflexota > Limnocylindria > Limnocylindrales > Limnocylindraceae > Limnocylindrus. The sequence goes on from JAUMDJ010000110.1 coordinate 944, forward strand.
GAGACGGACTTGAGGGTCTCATTCACATCAGCGAGCTTTCGCATAATCGCGTGCTCCACCCGGGCGACGTGGTGAAGGACGAGCAGACACTCAAGTTGAAGGTGATTAGCCTCGACTCCGAGCGTCACCGACTCGGCCTCAGCCTCAAGCAGGCGGAGGAGACGCCAGTGCGTGAAACCCCAGCCGAGCAGCCGAAGAAGGAGACGCGACGAGCGCGACCTGAGCGCGGCTTCTCCATGGAGGGCGCGATCCAGGAGCCAGAGGGGGGTCTCGACCTCACTCTCGCTGCCGCCTTTGCTGGCATCCGCGACAAGATGGCCGAGAGCGGTTCTGACGCTGGAGAGGCGCCCGTCGCCGATGCTCCAGCTGCGGACGCCCCGGCTGAGGCACCCGCCGCAGCACCCGCTGAGGCAGCACCGACCGAAGAGAAGGCGAGCGACGAGGCGTAACCCGTCTCGTGGTGCGGCGCCCTGCGCCGCACCACGCTCAGTCTCCTCGTGATCGGGCGGTGGTAGACTGCACATCCGTACTGCAGCGCTGCGGATGGCGCGCCTGTGCGGAGATCGGAGGAGCGCATGGCCACGGCTGACCGCTTCGATCGCTTTACCGACCGCGCCAGGAAGGTGCTGACGCTCGCCCAAGATGAGGCGCAGCGCTTCAACCACAACTACATCGGCAC
>JAUMDJ010000111.1:0-1794 GCA_032121895.1 Chloroflexota bacterium
CGCGCGGCAATGGGCGACGTGGTGGGCGTGTACGACCACGGGCTCGGCCATGGCATTGGGCTGCAGACTCATGAGTCGCCCTCGCTCTCGCGCGGTGCATCTGAGGTCCCGCTCCCTTCGCCAACCGTTTTTAGCGTGGAGCCAGGGATTTATCTCGAGGAGCGCATCGGGATTCGCATTGAAGATCTCGTTGCGGTTGACCTTGCGGGGCGCAGCCTGAGCACCCTCACGCGATTCCCTTCCGCACCCTTGATCGTGGGCTGACGGCTAGACTGGCAGGCAAGAGAGGGTCCTGGCCGAGCGGCCGTGAGGCCGAAAGAGAGGGGGAGCCAGATGATTTCAACCGGCGAACTTAAGAAGGGGATCGTCATTGAGTTGGAGGGTGACCTCTGGCAAATCCTTGAGTACCATCACATCAAAGTGGGTCGAGGTTCGGCGCAGGTTCGAATCAAGTTTCGCAACGTTCGGAAGCAGTCAATCGTCGAGAAGACCTTCCAGGCGGGTGAAAAGTTCCCACGCGCCACACTCGAGCGTCGCCCAGCGCAGTTTCTCTTTTCAGATGGCAACGATTATACGTTCATGGACACCTCAAACTACGATCAGTTCGTCATCACGGGCGAACAGCTCGGCGAAGCGAAGGACTACATCAAGGACAACCTCGTGCTTGAGCGAATCAGCTACGAGGAGGAGACGCTTGGGGTTGAACTTCCAATCAACATTGATCTCGTTGTCAAGGAGACGGATCCTGGCTTCGCAGGAGACACGGCGACTGGCGCGCGTAAGCCAGCCACCCTTGAGACTGGCCTCGTGGTGCAGGTCCCGCTCTTTGTGAGCGTTGGCGATGTCATCCGCGTGGATACGCGAACCGGCGAATACCAGACGCGCGTCTGATCACGCTGCCCGCCCCAGAAGAGGCACTCAGCGTCTCTGAAGTCGCGGCACGCATCCGTGCCCAAATCAGCGAAGATCCGCTCCTGGCATCGTGCGCGGTCATTGGCGAAGTGCAGAGCAGCATGCGCAGCACGGCGGGGCACGAGTACCTCACGCTACGCGACGCTGAGTCTACGCTCGATGCGGTCCGGTTCCGCGGAAGCATTCGCCCTGGTGAGGATGTTCCAGCGGTCGGTGAGGTCGTGATCTTGATCGGCAGGATTGATCTCTACACCCCGCGCAGCAGGTATCAGTTGATTGCGAGCACGCTGATTCGCCCAGGCGGGATCGGACTCCTCTCACAGGAACTTGAGGCGCTGAGACGGAAGCTCCAGGCTGAAGGTCTCTTTGATGCGGCCCGTAAACGCCCAATCCCCCTTGCACCGCTAGGGATTGCAATCGTCACCTCTCGCTCGGGCGCGGTGCTGCACGATGTGATTCGCGTCCTGCGCGGATCTGCGCCACAGACGCGACTCCTTCTCGTCCATGCCCCAGTCCAAGGTGCGACCGCCCCAGCGGAACTCGCGGAAGCCATTCGGCGTGCGAATGCGCATGCGGCTCGAGAGGCGCGCGCGGGGATTGGGAGCGCGCCGAGCGTGATCCTCCTTGCGCGAGGCGGAGGATCAAGTGACGATCTGTCTGCCTTTAACAGCGAGGAGCTCTTGCGCGCGATCGCCGCCTCCCAACTTCCGGTGCTCTCCGCCGTAGGGCACGAATCGGATGTGACGCTGGCGGATCTCGTCGCGGATGATCGTGCGGGGACGCCGAGCATTGCGGCGGCACGACTCTCACCGAACCTTGATCTGATTCGCGCCCGACCGCTGCAACTGCTCGGCCGTGCATATCAGGAGATGCAACGCATCG
>JAUMDJ010000112.1:0-2356 GCA_032121895.1 Chloroflexota bacterium
CTCGTCCGGAAGACGATGCCCGCGGAGCGCTTCTTCAAGGCAGACTCCGTGCAGGATCCGCACGGCACGTATCTCGACATCCCGCGCAGCACGCGCGCGGCGGCCTCGAACCGCGCCGTTGAGTGGTTGATCGAGACGTACCGCACCGCAACGGAGCCGATCACGTTGATGCCAATTGGGCCACTCACGAACATTGCCGCCGCAGTCGCGCAGGAGCCGAAGTTCGCTGAGTGGGTGCCGCAGCTGATCATCATGGGGGGCGGCCATGAGGTGGGGAACATGACTCCATCCGCTGAGTTCAACATCTGGGCCGACCCTGAGGCAGCCGCAAGCGTCTTTGATGCGGGCTTCAAGGACGTGTTGATGGTGCCGCTCGACGCCACACACAAGGCGCTCGTCACCGCAGCGCAGTGCAATGCACTCGAGGCGCTCGGCACACCGGCGGGAAAAGCCGCGGCCATCTTCATCCAGCGCCGTGTTGCGAGCTATGAGAGCAGCCAGAAGATGGACGTTCCGGAGTCAGCCCCTGTGCACGACGCGCTCTGTGTCGCCGCACTTGTTGAGCCGAACATCATCACCAGCAGCAGGCATCACGTTGCTGTAGAGACGACCGGCACACTCACGCTCGGACGAACAGTCGTCGACACGCACTTCCGTGGAGGGAAGGAGCCGAACGCCGCGGTTGCCTTTGATGCGAACGCACAGCGCTTTGTGGACCTAATGATGGAGATCTTCGCGAAGTCCTAACCTTCCGCTCCGTTTAGCGCAGCACCCGCCATGCAAACGGAATCGAACCGAACAAGATCACCGCAGAGAGCAAGAAGAGCGGAGCGGCGCCGAGTTCTCCATAGAGAATCCCACCCACCAGTGCGGCAATCGCCACCGCGAGCCCGTACGAGACGCTCTGATAGAGCGCCTGGCCTGTGGCTTGCAGTGCCAACGGGACAATCTCACGAACGCTAAGCACGCTTGCGAGCAGCGTGCAAGCAAACCCAACACCAACGAGTGAACGGGCGATCGCGAGCCAGTACGGCGAGTCAATGAATGCGTACGCAACACTACAGACGCCCATTGCGACAAGGCCAAACGAAAAAAGAGATCGAAGCCCTAGGCGAGTCGCAATAATTCCTCCAGCAAGGAAGAGAGGAATCTCGACTGCAGCCGAGACACTTCCGCCAAACGCTACAGCCGCTGCACTGCCACCAACCTCTTGAATTCTGAACGAACCGTACGAGTAGAAGATCCCCGCGCCAACATTGGCAACTAGGCTCAGCGCCAAAAAGGAGAATAGCTTCGGAGACTGTTGAAACGCGAGTGTCATCGTGCCGAATCGATCCCGCCAATCACCAGCAACGGCGATCTCTGCATTTGGGCCGGCAATCTCCGAACGCTCAACTTCGGCCTCCGCTTCACTTTGGGCATGGCGCGCACCGTGGCCGAGGGCAGGTGCAGTGTGCAGGCCAACGGTTCCAAGAATGAGGACAAGTGCGGTGATCGCATAAAGCGGTGCAATCACAATTGCGCCGCCGCTCGCAACGAGCGCACCGCTCAAGATGCACATTGCGGCGTAGCTAAAGCTCGTGATCGCCCGAAGCGGACCCCACTGTCCACCGACGCGCGCGAGTTGCTCCATGCCGATCGAATCCAACAGTGGCACCAGGCCCGCTCCCGCGAATGCTGCGAGCGCGGCACCAGGAACGCCTGCGTACGGACCGATTGCAAAGAGCACAACGCCGATCGCCGCACTGATAACGGCGAGTCGAAAGGCTGTGGATCGTCCGAGCACCGCGTCACCTAGATGTCCCCAGATCGGACCTGCCGCAAGGGCCACGACGGAGTTCAGCGCTCCAATGAGACCGATCGCTTCAAAGGAGAGGCCACGATCGCGAAGGACGATTCCAGCGAAGGGGAGATACGCCGCCTGCATCAGACCGATGACAAAGTAGAGGTACGAGGAGCGCCGCATCTCTGGGCGCATCAGCATGAGGGTCATCCCCTCACATTAGCGGGTCACCCTCCGCCCCCGGTGCGGGGAGCTCTGGTGCGCGCTCGCGGACCAGATTGACGAAGCGCGTCTCCTCCTTGCGGAACCAGAGCTGGCCGCTCCCTGTTGGTCCATTGCGGTGCTTGGCAACGTTGAAGTTGATCGCCTCTCCTGTCACGCCGACGTCGTCGCTACGCTCCGCGTCGCGGTAGAGGAAGATCACAACGTCGGCATCCTGCTCAATCGCGCCCGACTCACGAAGATCGGAGAGGCGTGGCTCGCCCTTCTCTCGGGCCTCGGTCTGACGCGAAAGCTGGCTGAGGGCAATGATCGGGATTCCGAGCTCACGCGCAAGGGCCTTGAGGCCGCGTG
>JAUMDJ010000113.1:0-4533 GCA_032121895.1 Chloroflexota bacterium
TCTTCTCCGTAGCGCTCGGTGGCGTTGCGCTCGCCGTCTCTGCAGGCGCGATGCTCCTCGCACTTGTTGTCTGGGGGCGTGAAGCGGTACGTGAATACGATGCGATCGGCGCAGGCGACCACGGCGCGCTTGCGATTTCTGCGCAGAGCAGCAGGGCCCCATCTGGCCCGCCTGCTGGCGTGCACCTTCCACCACCATCACTCCTCCCCTTCCTTGTAAGTCTCGCCACGGGCGTGCTCCTCTTCGGCGCAGCGATCGGTCTCCCCTTCGTCCTCCTTGGCGCGCTGATGACCGCGTTCGCACTGATCGGATGGCTCCTTGATTCAGGGCGTGAGTACCGCGCCGTTGCGGAGGCTGACAGCACTGGACACCTGGTGAACCCAACACCAAAGAACGCACCGCGCATCAGCCTCCTCCTCTTCTCGCTGCTCTTCGTAGTTGTTGGCGGCGCACAAGCCGGACTGATCTTCACCGAGTCAGAGAGCCCCGCCTCGTCTCCTGGAGCGAGCGGCGCGCCCGGAGCGAGCGGCGCACCCACAGAGAGCGGCGCGCCATCCGCGGGCCCAGACGACGGCATCACGCTGATCACTGCGATGGCCATCAAGTTCGAGCAGACCACGTTTGAGCTCCCAGCAGATGTAGTCAGCCAACTGCGCTTTCACAACATGGACGTTGGCATTCCACACAACGTTGCCATCCATGAGGGGAGCGCCGACGCGGTTGGCCCTGAACTCTGGCAGGGCGAAATTTTCAACGGAGACGAGACAATTCTCTATGAAGTCCCCGCCTTCCCAGCAGGGAGTTACTCCTTCATCTGCACCGTGCACCCAAACATGGTCGGCGACGTAGTGGTGAAGTGAGGGCTCGCGCACTCGCTCTCGCTCTGATCGCCGCCCTCTCCTTGGGAAGTTGCCAAACGTCTGGTGAGCTGCTTGGCCGAAGGATCCAGATCGAGAGCGAAGCTCTCCTCTCTCAGCCGAGCAGCAGCGTAAGCATCGGAGACCTCGCGCAAGGGGATCAACGAATCCTGCTCAACTTCTGGGGGAGCTGGTGCGTTCCGTGTCGCGAGGAGATCCCGCTCTTTGCCGAATACGACGCACGCGAAGAGAGCCTCGGGGTGCTGGTTGGCGTCCTCTATAAGGATGCAGCCGGCCCTGGTGCCGCGGCGGCTGCCGAACTCGGCGCCACCTGGCCCACACTCCTAGATGAAGACGGCAGCATTGCCGCGCAGATCCCCGTGAATGCGGCACCGCTCACGTTACTGCTGGATGCGTCAGGGAAGGTCCTGGATTACCGAGTTGGGCCGTTCATTTCCGTGGAGGAGATCGACGCGTTCGTATCCGGCGAGTAGGGGTTGGTTGCGGGGGATGGATTCGAACCACCGACCTTCGGGTTATGAGCCCGACGAGCTGCCACTGCTCCACCCCGCTTGCGGAGTATCGGCAGTTGCGGGTCTTGCGTCAAATGCCTCGCTCGTTGTGCGCGTGCCGACGGAGGAACTCGCCGATCGGGAGTCGCGATCCGAAGCCCTCACCGAGTCCGTGCGCGTACCCAACCGCCTCTCCGTCTGACTCTTCCCAGCAGAGGTGGAAGGGTCGACCGAAGGCGGTCGCTGGAAAGTCCACAAGGCCGCGCTCAATGTCACGCAGCTCAACGCCGCGCGCCGCAACTCGATCAACGCTCGCCTGCATCTGGTCCACGAGTGCTCGGATGCGGGCCTCAATGAGCGAGCTGGTGAGGAAGGCGTCTTGGGTCGCCTGGTCCGCGCCGGCCGCCTGAAGGTCGCTCTGGTCAGAGCCGCCAGGGCGCGCGCCCGCGCGTTCGAGTCGACGGAGGACGAGCAGCTGCTGCTTCAGCGTCTCCAGGGATGCGCGCTGTTCGCGCAGCAGCACGATCAAGGGGCGCAGTTCAACCAGCGCCTGCGTTGCGGCCTCGAGCGACCATTCGCGCCTCATGGGTACGATTCTCCCACGAAGTCAACCCAGCCACCAGCGCGCCGTGCGAGAATCTGGGCGGGCCGGTAGCTCAGCGGTAGAGCAGGGGTCTTTTAAACCCTTGGTCGCGGGTTCGATCCCCGCCCGGCTCACCAGGAGGCAGCGTTGCCTTACCCGCGGCTTCGCAGGCGCTCAACCCCGTAGTAGATCAGCGCCACCACGTAACCACCAACGATCACCCCGCCCATCAGTGAGAGCACCGACACGTACCCGTACTTGATCACGTTGAAGAATGGGTACGGATAGACCGACGCCATGGCGCCATGGACCAACGTGTACGCAAGGTAAGCGATTGGAACGATGAAGACGGCGAACGTGTCGCTGAACTTGAACTGCCCGCGCGGGCCGAGGGCGAGCCAGACGACGATGCTGATCATCGGAGTGATGTAGTGCTGCAAAATGTTTGAGATGGCATACCAGCTCTGCGGATTCGACGTTCCCGCAAGGAGCAGGTGATAGAGCACCATCGTCATCGTGATCATCAGCAGCCCCGTGTTGCGGAGACGGAAAAAGATGCGCCCTGTTCGTTCCGGGTTTAGATAAAGGGCGGTCAGCGTGAGCCCCACAAGGATATTCGACCAGGTCGTGAAGTAGCCGTGGGAGTCGAAGACTCGTCCAACTGCACCTGCGAGGCCTTCTGCACTTCCGCCGAACATGTTGCTGCTCGGATCGTACGCTTCGGTGCGTGGCACCAGTTCAAAGATGTTGGTGACCTGGGCGATGCCGTAACCGAGCCACGCGACGAACGCGTTCAACCCGAAGAGTAGTTTTGCCCTGCCTCCCATAGGCGGGATCTTACTTCTTTACGAACCTCTTACGCAGCCACACCCCAAAACGCTCGCGTTGGGCATACGCAACAGCCATCGCGCAGAGCAAGACAAAGTTGAGCGTCCACGCACCTGCGGCGGAGAGGAAGCCGAGCTGTTCGCCAATGTCGCCTGGGATGGCGAGCCCTGGGATCGTGAGACCGAAGAGTCCCGCGCGGAAGACTGGGGCCTTTGGCGAGGTGACCGCGCTCACTGAGGTGCTTGCTGGGGCGCCACTTGCATCCTCGCCCCCGATCAGCAGCGCACGGGCGCCAATGACGGCGCCGCTGGCGTTGGTGCGATGTTCATCGGCAGGGAGGTCGACTTGCGGGAGATTCGTCCAACTGGCGAGACCGGTTGCATCGGTTGGCGCCGTCCAGTACACACTCCCAACCGCGGTGCCGTCTTGAACGCCACCCGCAACGTACAGCGTGCCGTTCGCGCTCCAGAGCGCGGCGCCTTCACGCGGAAGGGGAAGATTGGCGTCACCTGATGTGGCCGTCCACTTATAGATGCTGCCGATCGCTGCGTCGCCCTGCTCATCAACAGCATCCGCTGATGGCGTACCGCCACCGTAATCGCCACCGCCAGCCGTCTTCTCGACCGCAATGTATCCGTGCAGCGAGACGCCGGTATAACCGCTCGCGTCGCGCCCACCCCAGATCCAGACCGAATCACCCACGAGCGCTGCGGCGGCGTTTGCGCGTGGCTCAGGGAGTGGTGCCATCTCTTCCCACGGACCGAGGCTCCCGTTTGACTGGAGCGTTGACTTCCATACCGTGGTCTGTGGTTCGTTGAACTCATTCGCGCCGCCAAAGACGATCAGGCCATCGCTGACGGTGATTGCTGCCGCGCCGTTGCGCGGGGCTGGCAGCTCAAGCGCGTCGGCGAGCATCCATGCATCAATTGTCCCTGTGGCGGCATCAGGTGCACCAGTAAAGACGGTGGCGGTTGCACTCTCCGTGTCTGACGTACCGCCGATGACGTAGGCGGTGCCGGCGAGATACACGGTCGCACTCAGCGCGCGCGGCGCAGGGAGTGGGGCTACTGCGGCCCAATTGGAGAGGCCCTCAGCGCCGATCGCTGCTGCTGAAACGCCTGGCGTGTTGGCATACTCATCAAGCGCGCCGCTCACGCGGCCGCCGACGTAATAGAGATGCGAGCCAACCTGGAGCAGGCTCCCGCCTTCACCAGCACCCTGAAGTGCGGTGGGCGCGCCGCTCTCCCACGGGACGAGCGCACCTGCGGGTGCGGGGCACGGAAGGTCCTTGTTCTCGCCCGGACAGATGTTGACGAGCGAGACCCCGTTGAGGCCAATCTCCACCGTTGGCGAGGCGACGATGTAATACGCGCGATCTGGGATGTAGCCGAGCAACAGGATGATCAGGAGTGTCCAGAGGACGGCGCGGAACGATGCCCAGCCCCAACCTGCAGCATCAAAGAGTCCGAAGAACGCGCGACGCGGCGCGGGTACCGGTGCGAGCTGCTGCTGACCGACGGGTGCTGGGAGGCTGCTCACTTCACCACCAGGTCGCCAACCATGTTCGGGTGCACCGTGCAGATGAATGAGTAGTTACCTGCGGCGAAGGCTGGTACGTCATAGGTTTGCGTGGCGATCCCAGGGAAGATGGCGCCCTGCCAGAGTTCCTTCCCGACTGCACTCGCACTCCCTTCGTGAATGGCAACGTTGTGCGGGATCCCCGCGTCCTGGTTGTCGTGGACGATCTTGAATG
>JAUMDJ010000114.1:0-13910 GCA_032121895.1 Chloroflexota bacterium
GCTCCGCCCGAGAGGACGACCATGCATGGTGGGTTATCTGAACCGCGTCCGACCGCCATCAACATGCCAGCGCCCATCCGCTCAAGTTCGCGCGCACCGATGATTCGCGCGCGAAGCCCAACGGCACGCGCTCGATCGCGCGCCTCTTCCGCAATGCCGAGCGGTGGCATCTCATTCGCTGGCCGATTTGCCCAACGCTTCGTGCGCACCGTGCCGTCAGCAATGATCTCTGAGCGCCGTACCGCAGCCTTCGCCGCTGTCAGATCGCTCCCTGATGGAAGGAGGATCTCCACGCTCTCAAGTGGCGCAGGAAACGCATCGACCTGACTCTTCCCGTCCAGGCCTTCATGAAACGACCCTTCAATCACACCACGAACAATCAACTCAACGGCGAGCACTGCGGCGTCAAGCTTCACCTTTGACGACGCGTTGATCCCTTCACCGAACGACGCACCACCGTTTGCGTGAAGTGCAGGTGAGGCGCCTTTCAGTGCCGAAACGATCGGCGCGGCGTCAATGACGAGCCGGCGGATGTTTCGCCCTGCGAGTTTGCGCGTGACCGCCGCCGCCCAGCGAATGATCGCCTGGCGGTCGAGGCTCTCCGCGCTGCCGAGGCCGGCGAAGAGCAGCTGGTCGGCGGGGAGGGTTCCAGCTGGAGACGAAGAGAAGTGGAAGCGCGTCGCGCTCCCCTCCCCAACGGCACGAAGCGCCGTGAGTTGGCCGCCACTGCGGCGATCAATCTCTGTGGTGTGCGCCGACTGGCCCTTCTCTTTAATCAGCGGGGCTGCGAGCACTCCGCCGCGCCCCGTTGCTCCGTTGAATCCACTTGCGCTGACGTTGAATCGCATAGATCCCCCTCGCTACTGCTGGGAGATCTTGCGGCGCAGGTAGCTGAGCCGACCCCCCATATCTCGCGGAACGAAACCGAGCTCGCGCTCAACGGCGTCCGTTGCCCCGATGTTATCTAGTGCCAACTGTCGCAACTGGTCTGTTGCGACAGGGAATGGGAGGCGGATCGCTTCGGAGACTCCTGCGACAAGGCTGATCAGTGGCACTGGCATTGGGATCACGATGCGCCGCTTGCCAAGTGCGCGCGCCACCTCTTGGGTGATCTCGGTGTAGGTCCAGTAGCGAGGACCACCGAGTTCATAGGAGCGACGAACGCTCGTTGGATCGCCAAGTACCTGCACGACCGCACGCGCCACGTCGCCAACCCAGACGGGCTGAAAGCGGCTCTTCCCGTTGCCAGGGACCGGAACCGCGGGTGCTGGAATCTTGACGAGCGCCGCAACGATATTGAAGAATCCATCACGCTCACCCCAGATGAGACTCGGCTTGAGGATTGTCCAGTCGAGCGACGACTCGCGGACGGCGCGCTCCGCACGTGCCTTTGACTTTGCGTAGTGAAGCTCCTCTCGATCCTGGACGCCGAGTGCGCCGAGATGCACGAAGCGCTTGACTCCAGCAGCGGATGCCGCTGCGATCAGCGACTCAGTCCCAGCCGTATTGACGCGCAGAAGGTCTGCGCCCTTCTTCCAGTCGCGCGCGAGCGCCACGAGGTGCACAACGGCGTCGCAACCAGCGAGGGCGGCGGGGAGCGTTGCTGGATCCGTGACGTCACCGATACGTGTCGTCAGGCGCGCCGCATGGGCGACGTTGCGTTGCGAGATCGCCGCGGCAGCGCGCGGCGTTCGCGCGAGCGCCACGACCTGATGGCCAGCCTCCAAGAGCGCAGGGAGGACGTGACTCCCTACGAAGCCCGACCCGCCCGTAAGAAAAATTCGCGCCATCTCTTCGACCTCCTCCTGCTCACCCAAACTCTATGATGCGGCGATGAACGCCGCTCTCCTCGCTGGCATCTTCGCAGGCTTCGCAGTTGCGGTCCCCGTGGGTGTGATCGCGGTGCTCATTATTGAGGCGGGGATGGCGGGGGGGCTTCGCCGCGGATTCGCCGCAGGGGCGGGGGCCGCCACCGTGGACCTGATCTACTGCGTGACGGCCCTCTTTATTGGCGGTGTGCTCAGTCAGGTCCTCGCCAGCGTCCTCCTCCCGCTCCAGGTCCTCTCAGGGATCGTCTTGATCTCGATCGGTCTGCGCGGTCTCTACGTGCTCTGGCGGGGGCGCCGTGGTGAAGTTGCAAACCCGAATGATCCCCGCGTCCGCGGCAGCGCGGTGCAACTCTATCTGCGCTTTATTGTGCTCACCGCGTTGAACCCCGCAACGGTGCTCTACTTTCTTGCACTCGCGGTGGGGCTCCCCGGAATCGGGAGTGATCCGCTGCTTGCCGTGGCGTTCACCGTTGGCGCTGCGGGGGCGAGCCTCTCGTGGCAGCTGCTGCTCGGCGCGATCGGTGCAGCGGCGGGGCGACTGCTGCCAGAACGCGCCGTGAGCGCGACGCGACTGGTCGGTCAGTTTTTGATCATCGCCTTCGGGACGAACATCGCGCTCACTGCACTCGCTGGCGCTTAGCCCGCTCGCAGCTCCGCCAAGATCCGCGCAAGTTCCTCGGCGTCCCGCGCGACACGTGTTGGTCCTGCGCTGCCACCCAGTGCGGCGGCACGCTCCGCATCATCAGAACTGGTGACGCCGGTCAACATCAAGATGGATCGAACGCCCGCGGCTCCTGCGGCGGCAATATCTGTTTCTAGCGAATCGCCGATCATCACCACGCGATCGAGCGCGACGTTCGCGTCACGCGCCGCAGTGCTGATCAGATCTGGCGCAGGCTTCCCCACCACTTCAGCTTGAACGCCGCTCGCCGACTCAAGTGCCGCGACGGCGGCCCCTGTCCCAGGCGTCAGCTCACCTGGGTCGGGGTAGCTGGCATCGCGGTTTGGAGTGATGAAGCGTGCGCCCGCGCGGAGCGCGGTTGCGGCGAGGAGGAGCTCCCGCTCCGTGGCGCTGCGATGGAGCCCGACGCAGACCCCCTCTGCACCCCACGCAGTAAGTGCCTCCTCGCTAAGGATGTCGGCAGTGGCTCGCGCATCAAGGCCCGCCGCCCGCAGCTCATCCACGAGGCCTGGCGCACCATAGACGAGGACGCGCCGCACGCCCGCTTCACGAAAGCGCGCCGCGGTGAGGCCAACCGCCGTCAGGAGCGAGGCGGTCGCGAAGGGTGCACCACACGATTCAATCCGCGCGCGATACTCAGCGTGACGAAGGAAGCTGTTGTTGGTGATGTAGGCGACGCGGTCACCCGCAGCAACGCGCTCCGTCAGAAGTGCGCCGACCCCGGGGATCGGTTCACGGCCGCGGTAGAGGACGCCGTCAAGGTCAACGCATAGGAGCATGATGAGATGGTAGATCAGGAGTGGAAGCTGCTCGCGCGAGCAGAGCGCGTCTTGGTAGACGGCAACAACCTTGTTGGCGGCTGGGATGAGGTGCGACTGCGCGCGTATGAGTCTGCGATCCACCGCTCGCTCCCGCAGAACGCCAAGCTCGAAGTCTTTCGGGATGGCGGCGGGCGCTCCGCTGACGATCGAATCATTGAGGCGGTGGGTCGTCCAGAGTTGAGTCGTGCCGACCGCATCATTGTTGTCACCGATGACCGCGAACTCCGCGACCGCGCACGTCGCCTCGGTGCCTCTACCATCACGGCGCGATACTTCCGCGATCGAATCACTGGGAACACCATCACCCCAACCTCTACCCGCGCAACAGGAGGGTTTGGTCGGGGTGGCGCGCGTCCAGCCAAGTCGTTTGAAGGAGAGGCGGGGAAGGCTGAAGGGAAAGATGAGGGGCCTGAGGAGCGACGGTGGAAGCCGGGGCGGGGTGCCACGAAGAAGCGGGGCCCGTCGGCGCGCCCACCACGTGAACGCTAGAATCAGCACATGATTGATGAACTGCTCAAACTCCTCGCACTCATCATCACCCCTGACTGGGGGGCGCTGATCGTCCTCCTCCCACTCTTCATTGCACCCCTCGTCCTCCTCTGGTTCTCCGCCACGGGGGGTGGCTGGGGCCTGGTTGCACTCACCAAACGCCGAGCACAACTTAAGTACGCCGACGCCACCCCGACCGCCCCCCAGCGTGACGCTGAAGGGAGGCCGCTCTACCCGGCTGGTCGACCGTATGACGCCCGCGCCGCGGCCCTCTACCCAGTGGGGGCGACACGCTCAATCACGGGTGAGCCCCTCCTCCTCGCATGCCCCGGCTGCAGCGCCGTGCGCCTCGCCGAGATGACGACCTGCAGCGCCTGCGGCATGGAGATTCGGATGCGCCCACGTGTCCAGATTGAACGCCCCGCCGGCCCGCCACCTGGCGGCGCGGCTCGCGCGTAAGGGTGGAGACCCTCTCGTTCTATCTCACCGTTGTCGGCGGTATCGCACTGGTCGCCGCCTTTGCACTCCTGATCACCCACCTCGCACTCCTCAGATCAAACGATCGAGCGCTGCGCGCACCACTGACCACTTCACTCGCAACGAACGCTGTCATCAGTGGATCGCTCGGCCGCGAGCTGAGCGGAGGTGACGCCGAAGAGTCGGAGCGCCGCAGCTTTGCAAGTGATGCAGGTGGCGCGCTCCTCACCGTAGGAACGATCGCAATAGGATTGTCACTACTTCTGCGCGCGATCATCGTTGGACGCGGTCCGTGGGGGAACCTCTACGAGTTCAGTATCGCGTTTGCATTTGGGATCTGTGCTGCCACGATCTACTTTGATCGCCGCGGGAGACTGCGCGCACTCGGAGTGATTGTGATCGGACTCGCACTCGGACTGCTCGCCTACGCAGCCACACTTCCGAACGAAGTGACGGAGCTCGTCCCCGCACTTCAGCACCCACTCCTCCTCACCATCCATGTTGGACTCGCCATGTTGAGCTACGGGATCTTTGCGTTTGCGTTTGCAGCGGGCGTTGCACACCTGATGCAGGGAGATCAGGATCGATACCGCTGGCTCCCATCCGCGAAGCGACTTGATCGGATTGCGTTTCAGGCGGTCAGCGTTGGCTTCCCCCTCTTCGCCGGGATGCTCATCCTCGGCTCAGTCTGGGCCTCCATCGCCTGGAGCCGCTTCTGGGGCTGGGACCCGAAGGAGACCGCCGCCCTCGCCACCTGGCTGATCTACGCCGTCTACCTGCACGCCCGAAGCCAGCGCGGCTGGCAGGGGCGCCCCGCCGCCCTCCTCCTCGTGATCGGCTTCCTGGCCGTCCTGGTCACCTACTCAGGGAACCTCTGGTTCGGTGGCCTGCACACCTATTCTGGCCTCCCGACCCCGTAAGCCCGCTCCAAACCCAGAGCGCCTCCTCGGGCTCGAAGTCGGCTGAGGCAGGCTCAGAGTCGCCATTTTGTAACAAACACGCTCAGGGGCCTGTAACACAACATATGCTGTAACGAACCTGGTACACCCCACCATATGTTGTGGTTTAGGGGTTGACGGCGAGACGCTGGCGGCATACGATGCGCCTCCGCACTGCAAACAGCGCGAATACCCGTACGCCCAGCCGTTGGCTGGGGTGACGGGAGGGAGGGGCCCGTTGCCGGGCCAGAAGAGGGAGCGAACCATGGCCGGTTTGGTGGACGCAACGAAGGCAAGCGCGAAGATCAGCGCTGGGAAGAAACCAGCAGCACTTCCACTTGCACCGTTGAGCTTTGATGGCAAGGGTGTCAAGGGACTCGCCTGGCCGCGACGTTGGACCACCGCTGGCATTCACCCCTATGACGAGATTGCATGGGAGACGCGAACCGCGTCGATCGGCAATGAGAGCGGCAAGAGCGTCTTCGAACAGAAGGACGTTGAGGTTCCCGCCTCCTGGTCACAGCTCGCCACCAACGTTGTTGTCTCCAAGTACTTCCGCGGCCATGTTGGAAGTCCAGAGCGAGAGACCAGCGTTCGCCAACTGATCGGTCGAGTTACCGGTCAGATTGATGCGTGGGCAGAGCAACAGCACTACTTCAAGTCAGACGAAGATCGCGCTGCATTCATTGCAGAGCTCACCCACCTGCTTGTCAATCAGAAGATGGCGTTCAACTCGCCCGTCTGGTTCAACGTTGGTGTTGAGGCGCGACCACAGTGCTCCGCATGCTTCATTAACGGCGTACAGGACTCCATGTCCTCCATCATGGATCTCGCCAAGACTGAGGCGATGCTCTTCAAGTTTGGATCCGGCGCAGGCTCTAACCTTTCGCCAATCCGAAGCGCTAAGGAGAAGATGAGCGGCGGCGGCACCGCATCTGGTCCCGTCTCGTTCATGAAGGGCTTCGACGCCTTCGCGGGCGTCGTGAAGTCGGGTGGTAAGACCCGACGCGCCGCAAAGATGGTGATCCTTGATGTACAGCACCCTGACGTTGTGGAGTTCATTGACTCCAAGGTGAACGAAGAGAAGAAGGCGTGGGCACTCATTGAGGCCGGCTATGACGCCAGCTTCACGGGCGAAGCGTACGGCTCCATCTTCTTCCAGAACGGCAACCACTCGGTGCGCGTGAACGACGAGTTCATGCAGGCAGTTGAGTCTGACGGCACGTGGCAGACACGCGCCGTTGTAAGCGGCGAGCCGGTGGAGACGCTGAAGGCACGTGACGTCTTCCGTAAGATGGCGGAGGCGGCATGGGTCTGCGGCGACCCAGGGATCCAGTACGACACCGCCATCAATGACTGGCACACGTCCTCCAACTCGGACCGCATTTATGCGTCGAATCCGTGCTCGGAGTACATGTTCTTGAACGACACGGCATGCAACCTGGCCTCACTGAACTTGATGAAGTTCGTGCGAGAGGACGGCGAGTTTGACGTGGAGTCCTTCAAGTACGCCTCGCGACTGACGCTGTTGGCGCAGGAGATCCTCGTGGATAACTCCTCCTACCCAACGCCGATGATCGACGAGAACAGCCACCGCTTCCGACCGCTCGGGCTCGGGTACGCCAACCTCGGCGCGCTCTTGATGAGCCGTGGACTGGCGTACGACTCGGACGAGGGGCGCGCCTTCGCGGGAGCGATCACGTCAATCATGACCGGCGAGGCCTACGTGCAGTCAGCCGAGACGGCGGCGGCACACGGCGGACCGTTCATTGACTACAAGAAGAACGAGAAGCCGTTCCTCCGTGTGATCGGCAAGCACCGCGATGCCTCGTACAAGATTCCAACGGCGACCCTGCCGAAGGATCTCGCCAAGGCGGCAACGGATGCGTGGGATCGCGCACTGGAGCTCGGCACGGCGCACGGTTATCGCAACGCCCAGGTGAGCGTGCTCGCCCCTACCGGGACGATCGCCTTCATGATGGATTGCGACACCACGGGCATCGAGCCAGACATCGCACTCATCAAGTACAAGAAGCTTGTTGGTGAAGGCTTCCTCAAGATCGTCAACCAGACGGTCCCAGAGGCACTGACCAAGCTCGGCTACAGCGCTGAGCAGGTTGCCGCAATCCTCAAGTACATCGATGAGCAGGAGACCATTGAGGGGGCACCAGGCCTTAAGGACGAGCACCTCTCGGTCTTTGATTGCGCCTTCAAGGCGAAGAATGGTCAGCGCTCCATCCATTACATGGGCCACGTGCGCATGATGGCGGCGGCACAGCCGTTCCTCTCCGGCGCAATCTCCAAGACGGTGAACATGCCAGAGGCTGCCACCGCCGCGGAGATTGAGAGCGTCTACCTAGAAGGGTGGAAGCTCGGCCTGAAGGCGATCGCGATCTATCGCGATGGTTCGAAGCGCTCGCAGCCGCTCAACACGAGCAAGAAGAAGGACGAGCCTGTTGCAAGCAGCAACGTGCTCGCAGGTACGGGTGTAACCCGCCGACGCCTCCCAGTGGAGCGCACGGCGATCACGCACCGCTTCGACATTGCCGGGCAGGAGGGCTACCTCACCGTTGGTCTCTACGAAGATGGCCAGCCGGGCGAGATCTTCCTGAAGATGGCGAAGGAGGGTTCCACCGTCAGCGGACTTGTGGACACCTTCGCCACCACGGTCAGCGTTGCGCTGCAGTACGGCGTGCCGCTGCGTGACCTTGTGAACAAGTTTGCGCACGTGCGCTTTGAGCCGAGCGGCTTCACCGGAAACGCGGAGATCCCGATCGCGAAGTCGATCGTGGACTACGTCTTCCGCTACTTGGGAAGCCGCTTCCTCCCAGAGTCTGATCGCGCGGCGCTCGGCCTCCAGGAGCGAGCGGATGGTGGGCCGGTGCTTGGCTCACTCCCAGCAACGGTGCGCGTGGGCGCAGCGGCGGAGTCGTGCGGACCAGACTGCACCTGCGGCAAGGGTGGAGGTGCGGCAAGCGCCACAACCTCAGCACCTGTTGCGCTGAAAGCTGCGGCACCCGTTGCAGCAGCACCAGCAACAAGCGGTGCTGGCCAGGTCCTCGCGAGTGCAGGGCTCGGCTTCCAGAACCAATCAGATGCACCGAGCTGCCCAGAGTGCGGCGCGATCATGGTGCGCAACGCAGCCTGCTACAAGTGCATGACCTGCGGCACCACCAGCGGCTGCAGCTGACCCCGGGTGACAATCGGCGAGACGCGCACCCAGCGCCGTAACTGGCGCTGGGTCGCACTCCTCGGCGCTGCGGCACTTGTTGCTGCATGTGGCGGCGGCGCGGTCGTATCGCCTAGCCCTTCGGAAAGTGGCACGGTCACTGGATCCATTGACTGGCAGAGCTGCGCCGATGACCCGATTGTTGGCAATCACCCAGAGATTCGTTGCGCAACCATTGAGGTTCCGCTCGACTACGCAAACCCGAGCGGCCCAACCGCTGAGATCGCACTCGCAATCCTCCCCGCCGCCGATCAGGAGAACCGCGTCGGCCCACTCTTGCTGAACTTTGGCGGACCAGGCTCTTCGGGAATTGACATCCTCGCCGACAACGGGCGCGCCATTGTTCCGGCCGAGATCGGCAATCGCTTTGATCTCGTCACCTGGGACCCTCGCGGCGTGCAGCGTAGCCTTCCTGTGGAGTGCCTCACCGACGAAGAGATGGATGTCTGGATCTCCGAACCTGGGAGCGGCAGTGAGAGCCCTACCGAAGCCGATTGGGAGGCTGCACTGGAAGACGCGAAGTGGTTCGCAGACAAGTGTGTCGCAGGTTCTGCTGATGTCCTCCCCTATATCGGCACCACCGCATCGGCACGAGATATGGAGTCCATTCGAGCCGCCATGGGCGTTGAGAAGCTCACCTACATCGGCTTTAGCTACGGCACGTCGCTCGGCTCCGTCTTCGCAACGCTCTATCCAAACTCTGTCGGCAACCTAATCCTGGACGGCGCGATCGACCCTTCACCAGACGACGACTCTGAGTACGGAGAGCAGGGCGTCTCCATCCAAGGCGCCCTCGATCGCCTGATGGCCTGGTGCGACGCAGATAGCGACTGCCCATTTGGGGACGGCAAGACACGAAAGTCCATGGACGCGCTCTTTGAGAAGATTGACGAGCGTCCTGTTGAAATCGCTGATGGGCGCACCGTGAACTCTACCTTCGCCTGGACTGGGATCATCATCACCCTCTACAACCGCGACTACTGGGACTACGCCGTCCAGGCGCTCGATGAGCTTTCTAACGGTGACGGCGAGCTGATCGCCCTCCTCGCCGACGCTTACACGGATCGCACCCAAAGCGGCTTCCGCTCCAACCTCATGGAGGCCTTCCCTGCGATTAACTGCACCGACAATCCGGCGAGCACATCAATCGCCAAGTACCGCGCCATCTATGAGCGCTTCAAGGACCGCGCGCCAGACTTTGCCTTTGGGCAGGCGGCGAGCGGGCTCCTCTGTGGCGTCTGGCCGAACGTGAATGTTGACCCCCTCCCTGAGATCGTGGACGGCGCGGGCGCGCCACCGATTATGGTGGTGGGCACCACGGGTGACCCCGCAACCCCATACAAGTGGAGTCAAGAGATGGCCGCAACACTGAAGAGCGGCTTCCTCCTCACCTACGTGGGTGAAGGACACACCGCCGTTGGCGGGAAGAGCGAGTGCATTGATGATGCGGCGATCGCCTTCCTGATTGACGGGACACTCCCGCCCGTCGGCACGCGCTGCGAGTGAACGCGAGCGCGCGGGCTGGCGTCCCAGTCGTCGGGGTTTACGGATCCGCACGACTCCCTGAGACGAACGAGCACTATCAGTACGCCGTAGCCGTAGGGCGCGCACTCGCCGGCGAAGGATTCATCGTCGCAACGGGCGGGTACGCCGGAGTCATGGAGGCAGTCTCCAAAGGCGCGCGTGACGTAGGCGGCGAAGTGATCGGCTACACCGTCACTTCATGGGATGGCCTCCCGGCAAACCGATATGTGACTGAACAGCAAGACAGCGCAGATCTCTTTGAGCGGTTGCGCAAGTTCTCTGAGGTCGATCTGCTGATTGCGCTGGACGGTGGTCTCGGCACCCTCGCAGAGGTTGTGGTCTCATGGAATCTCCTCCAGGTGGGTAGCGACGCGCGACCACTTCTCATGGTTGGCGAACAGTGGCAGGCGCTCCACGACTACGTACGCGAGAGGTTAATCGTGGGAGAGGCGGATCTCAATGTTGTGCGCATCCTCCCTGAGGGGAGTGCGCCGAGCCTTGTTGCCGCAACGGCGTGCGAACTCGTCGGGCAGCGACTCGGGCTTGGCGGTCCGTGGGAGTCACAGCCGCGCCCAACACCGGGCGCCGACGCCCAAGCTTCGCGATAGGATCGGCGCATGTCAACTGACGTCACGCACCCCGCCCCCAGCGCGTCAGAGACGAACCCCCTCCCCGCCGGCGGGCACACCACTAGTGCCGCCACAAGCAGATCAGCCGATGTCGACTTCAGCGAAGACCCAGGCCTGGTGATGACGAGTTGCGCCAACTGCGGCGCACAGATGCTCGACCGCAAGTGCAAGCTGATCTGCAGCTGCGGCTACTTCCTCTCCTGCTCGGATTACTACTAGAGCAGGGCGCAGCAGAGAGGGTGAGATGAAAGAGAAGAGCGGTATCCCAAAGAATCCGGGGCGTCATGACCTTGGCATGCGCGCCACGATGCTCTTCCCGGATCGAGAGATCGTTGAGCGCTCATATGTGCCGATCATCTACACCGCCTGCCGCACCTGCTACTCAGAGCTCCCACCAGAGGAGATCTATCGCCGCGCCGTTGCTGGCGAGATTGACCCAGTGAAGCAGCGCGAGCTGGTCAATCGCGTGATTGAGTCGGGACACGGCAGCACCATTGAGCACATCGTCTTCACCTTTGCAATTACCGGCGTCACGCGCACGTTGAGCCATCAGCTGGTCCGGCACCGCGCTGGCGTCGCCTTTGATCAGCAGTCGCAGCGCTACGTCACCTTCAAGAAGGCGGCAACGATGCTCCCAGGCTCTGTTGCGGAGGCGGACGAAACTGTGCGCGCTCGATTCGAAGAGGCGACGCAAGGGGCGCTCGGTCTCTATGGTGACCTGGTCGAAGCGGGGATCCCAGCAGAAGACGCGCGCTTCGTCTTCCCGAACGCCACGCGTACCAACCTGATCATGACCGTGAACCTGCGTGCCCTCATTCACATGTCAGGCCTTCGCCTCTGCACCATGGCGCAGTGGGAGATCCGTCGCCTCTTCCAACTGATCCGTCACGAGGTCTTTGCGGTGAGCCCCTTCCTCGGCAGCTTCCTCGCGCCGAAGTGTGTCCCGCTCGGCTACTGCGACGAGTCTGGCAACAAGGACGGCCACTGCCCAATTCGACCGCACAAGGACCAGGTGCTCGGCGCCTGGGCCGAACGAGCCGCCGCCGCAAAGGCGAACGGGCGCGCGCTACCAATCGCGGAGTAGCCCCCACGAGGATTCAAGGGCCAGAGGGCCTAAGAAAAGGTTGCACCCGAAGTGACCGATCCGATGTTGGGGGCGACGCTTGCACGCCGGTTCCCCTCCGCTGTGGGATCGGATCGAGTCACTCAAGCCGAATGGCCGAGTTCCCTGGCGACCCTCCGCTCCAACGGCACAAGTAGCCTTGTGCGTTGGTGGTCCTTCACCAGCTCTGATCGTTGCCGATCAGTTCGATCCCGTCATCACCGCAGTCCGTTCCGCCTGGCCGATTGCTCGGTCGGCGGTGTCACCGCTGGCCTCTTCGGGCTACGCCAAGCATCCCAGCCGCACGAATGCTGGTGAAGGGAGTTATCCACCAACTTACGGGACTGTTACGAGGACTTCTCCACCAAACTCACCGCGTCGTGGGTGGGTTGTGGAAAACAGCGACTGTGGAAAGCGCATGGCACCACGATCAAGCACCACGGATCAACCGCCCACACGAAACATCTCAACCTTTGGTAGGCGGCTCGTAGTCTCCGCGTCACGCAGCTCCGAGTATCGATCGTCCCGGGCAGCCCACCGACTGCGAAGACCCTCACGGAGCGCTTCGGGGCTTGCAATCGGACGAAGGTAGCGCTTGAGATCGATTCCCTCAGAGGCGAAGAGGCAGGTATACAGCTGGCCATCAGCACTCACCCGCGCTCGCGTGCAGTCGGCACAGAACGGGGCGCTGACAGATGCAATCAAACCAATCTCTCCCCGCCCATCAAGATAGCGATAGCGGTTCGCCACCTCCCCAGGACGTGAAGCCGGAAGTGGCTCTAGCGGATAGCGCGCATGGATCTGAGCCAAGATTTCGCTTGCCGGCACCACCTCATCGAGCCGCCAGCCATTGCTGCTCCCGACGTCCATGTATTCAATCAGTCGTAGAGTGTGGCCCCCTTCGCGCGCATATGTCGCGAGGGCCAGTACGTCCTGATCATTGATGCCGCGTCGGACCACTGCGTTCAGCTTAATGTTGGCGAAGCCAGCGACCGCTGCAGCGGAGATGCCTTCCAGTACCTTCGCGAGTGGAATCGCGCTCCCAGACATGCGAGAAAATGTCGCGTCGTTCAGTGAGTCGAGGGAGATCGTAATCCGATCGAGTCCAGCGTTGCGGAGTGGCGCAGCCAGCGCAGCGAGGAGGGAGCCGTTCGTCGTCAGTGCTAGATCGAGCCTCTCACCCTGAAGTTCTTCGCTCTCGTCCAGAGCCCTCAGGAGAGCGACGAGCCGCTCGACATTGCGTCGAACAAGTGGTTCGCCACCCGTAATACGGAAGGTACGCGCGCCGAGTGCAACGAGTTCGCGCGCCACGGCTTCCAATTCTTCAAATGTTAGGAGTTCTGCTCGCGGCAAAAAGGCAAAGTCGGGCCCAAAGACCTCAGCTGGCATGCAATAGCCGCAACGAAAATTACAGCGGTCTGTAACTGAGAGCCGAACGTCACGGAGCCGGCGACCTCGAAGATCTGTAATCATCACGCTAGGCTAGCACTTCGTGATCTTACTCTCACGAACACAACCGCAAATGTGTGGTGAGCGTTTACTCTTTTCCCTGAAGTAGCTCCGCGTTGTTCTTATACCCAAGCTTCTGCATGATTCTTACTTTGTAGGTGCTCACCGTATTCGCACTGATCGCAAGGTTTGCCGCTACCTCCTTGAGTGAAAGCCCCGCTTGGAGCCCAACAAGCACACTACGCTCTCTTGGAGTCAAGGGGCTCTTCTTTGCTACCTTCCGACCGCGCTTTGAGTTTGTGCCGATTGAGACTCGCTCAATTTGAGCGGGCAACTGTTCTTTCACGTCATAAAAGAGTTTGCTGATTTGAAGTACGTCAGCGCTTTGAATCAGTGCGTCTTCAGTTGACATACAGATGATTGCGACAGAAAACCCGAGCCCCCTGAGCGGGAGGAGCGAAATCAAGTCGTGCGAGAATTGCTCAATAGGCTTCGGAGGAGGGACATAGACCACCAGGTGAGGGCGTCCTGCATCCAACGTGCTGAGTGTTCTCGATGCCTGTTCGACGCTCTGATAGGACTGCATCGATAGCGCCGCTGGCGCGAGTCGTTTCTTCGCGGCATTCCGGCGAAGAGGGTCTGGACTAATAACGTGCAGATGCTTCATACGTTTTGAAAAGAGTACTCGGGATGATCTTGCAGTACTTGTGGCATGGCCACGGGAGCGGGCAGGGGGCTCTG
>JAUMDJ010000115.1:0-2141 GCA_032121895.1 Chloroflexota bacterium
ACCATCGTCGCCTCTGTTGCGGCGGCACTCAACATTGATCCGATCGGGGACCCAGTTGCTGGGCTCGGCGTCTCCCTCCTCTTCGGGCTCACGATCAGCTTCACCCTCGCCCCGATCCTGCTCATTGAGTCGTACCGTCGTCACCCTGGACAGTGGAGAGGGCGGCGAACGAGGGCACTTCGACGCAGCCTCATCGTCGGCCTGCTCGTTGGCGGGTACAGCGCCTTCCGGGTTGCAGGTCTTGGGAGCCCCACCGGATTCCTGATCGGCGCCGCCCTTGCGGTCGTGATTGAGGCGGCGTTTACACGAGCGGACAACGACGCGGTATAGCGCTCCGCGTGGGGTGTAGGATGACCACGCGCCCCGCTGGACGCAGGATCGAACCGGCGGCGCATGTCAGTAGTGGTGTGTGAACATGAGCGCAAACAAACCCCCTTTCTCTGAATCTATTGCCGCCCTCGGCTGGGGCGCAGCGCCAGAGGCGCGTGATCCAGACGATCGACCGTCGTACGTGGGTCCCGTCAGCTTCTCGCAGCTCCCATGGATTGAGGATGCGAACGAAATCAAAAGGATGCAGGCGGATATTGCGATCATCGGCGCACCGTTCGATGACGCGGTAACCCACCGGCCAGGTACGCGCTTCGGCCCACGCGCGATTCGCGAAGCGCAGTATCAGACGGGTCTCCTGCACTCCCTCCAAGTTGGCGTTG
Organism: Chloroflexota bacterium; assembly: GCA_032121895.1. Classification (GTDB taxonomy): domain Bacteria; phylum Chloroflexota; class Limnocylindria; order Limnocylindrales; family Limnocylindraceae; genus Limnocylindrus. The sequence continues at coordinate 711 of JAUMDJ010000115.1, forward strand.
ATCCATTCCGTGTCCTGACCGCCGTTGACGCGGGCGATGCCGCGGTGGTTCCAGGTCGCGTGCAACACGGCCACGGAGAGATCTATCGGAAGGTGCGCGAAGTCGCCGCGACTGGCGCGATCCCAATTGTGCTGGGTGGAGATCACTCCATCACCTGGCCGAATGCAACGGCGATTGCCGAGCTGCGATGGCCGAAGAGCATTGGCATTTTGCACTTTGATGCGCATGCCGATACGTCACCAGACGGATACGGATCGCTGCACAGCCACGGTTCACCGATGCGCCGACTGATTGAGTCTGGTGCTGTGCAGGGGAAGAACTTTGTTCAGGTTGGGCTTCGTGGCTACTTTCCAGACACTGAAACGCTCGATTGGATGAAGGGTCACGGGATGCGAACACACCTGATGACCGAGATTGAAGAGCGTGGGGCAGAGGCGGTCATCCAGGACGCGATCGCGGAGGCACTCGATGGCCCCGATGCAATCTGGATCAGCGTGGATATTGACGTGGTTGATCCAGGGCTGGCCCCTGGAACGGGTACGCCAGAGCCGGGCGGGATGCTCACCCGCGAGCTGTTGCGTGCACTTCGTCAGATTGCGGCTCGCGTACCGATTGCGGGGATGGACATCTTGGAGGTCTCTCCGCCGTACGACTGGGCAGAGTCAACGGCGATGATTGCGAATCGCGCGGCTCTTGAAGTGATCAGCTCGCTCGCGAAGCGGAAGGCGGCCGGCGAGACGATTCGCTGGGAGCCTGGACGCTGATTTCAGCGGCGAGGCGTCGACTCCTCAACGACGAGGGTGACCTCAACGCAGGTGCACAAGAGGATCGTGCGCTCTGGCGCTCGCTCGCCGAGGCAACTCGCGGCACCATCGTTGAGTTCGGCTGTGGCGCTGGTCGGATCCTTGAGGCGCTCAACGTCCATGATCGCAGCCTGATCGGCCTCGATCGCGACCCTGAGGCGATCGCCCTCGCCCGCGAACGCGTCCCTACCGCGCAGATCCTTGACGTTGACCTCCTGCACTGGGCACCACCGAAGAGCCTCGAGCGGAGCGCGGGACTTGTGATTGCTGGAGGCGACCTACTCCCGCTCTTCCTACACGACGAAGAGTTGCGCCTCCTGATGAACCTTGCCGCGCAACTCGTCGCACCAGGCGGCCTCTTCGCCATTGATGCCACTCGCATGGATCCAGCGCTCCTCCGCGAGGCTGCTGGGCGCGCGGAGTGGGGCGAGGATGTGCGCTGGCGCGCCGCGGATGGAAGTGAGATCCTGCGCGACTCACGACTCCTTCCAGATCCTCTCGGGCGCGAGCGCGTCGCACAACTCCAGATTCGGCACACACTGCACGGCGAGGGCGGGTACGTTGATGAGCGCGAGCCGTTCCACGTGCGCGCGTGGAGTCCCGCCGAGGTAGAGGGGGCGGCGAGTGC
>JAUMDJ010000116.1:0-1814 GCA_032121895.1 Chloroflexota bacterium
GCGGCCCACGGTTCTTCCATTGGCATGCGCATCGCGCGTAGCCGCGAAGAGTGGGCGGCGGCCGTTGACCTTGCGCTGCAGTTTGGAGCGCGAGCCCTCCTTGAACCGTACCTCGACCATCCGAGAGAGCTCGAGGTTGCGCTCCTTGAATCTCCCGATGGTTCGGTGCGTGCGTTTGGTCCTGGTGAAGTGTTCCCTGGTCGTGAGTTTTACGACTATGACGCGAAGTACGCGAACGGCGTCTCACGGACAACTGTCAGCCCAGAGATCAGCGACACGCTTCGGGATGAGTTGCAAAGTTCGGCGATCAGCCTCTTCCGCGGATTTGGCGGTCGAGGCCTCGCGCGGATGGACTTCTTGATGCGCGCATCAGGCGCGCACACAGGGGAGTGGTACATCTCGGAGGTAAACACCTTCCCAGGCTTTACCCCGATCTCGCTCTTCCCAGCACTGATTACCGCGTCGGGGATGAGTTTTGCTGATCTATCGCTGCATCTTGTGCGTACCGCACTCGCGCAGCGGCAGGCCGGGCGATGAGCGAACGTAGCAAAAAGGGGCGCCGGCCAACGAGTGGCGCTCGTCCATTCGCTCCCGGCGAAGCGCCACTTGGCGTTCGTCCTGGACTCGGTGGACAGCGTCGGAGGGCGGGGGCGGATGCTGGCGTGCGGCTGCTTGAGCGGCGCGAAAAGGACTCCACTCCACCGAAGCAACGCTCCGACCGACGCCGCAGGCTTCGGCCGGAGTCGATAGCGCTGCTCCGCCGTTTCAGCCTCGTGCTGCTCTTGGCTGCGGCGCTCGTGGCGCCTCCCGCACTCGCTGCCAGCGGTCGCCTCGTCGTCGATGAGGTAAAGATCACGGGGCTTGCGTTGCTCAACGAAGAGGCGATCTCTGAACTTGTTGGGGTCAGCACCGGGGGGAGCCTCCTTGGAGTTGATCTCCTTGCGACCGAGCGCGCCATTGAGGCACTCCCGTTTGTCGCACGCGCTCAGGCCCGCATTGGCATTTTTGGCGAGCTGCGTATTGAGATTCGTGAGACCCCGATCCTGTTGCGCTGGCAGCGGGGGAGCGAGACACTTCTTGTGAGCGGCTCAGGTCAGATCCTTGGGCGGATCGACTCGCCACTCCTCTCCGCGCGCGGCGCAGAAGCCGCCGCCTCCCTCCCACTTGTTGTCGACGCGACGACCGTTCCGTTCGTTGAGGTCGGCGAGGAGATCAGTCCTGTCGATCTCGATATCGTCACTCGGCTCGCGTCGCTCACCCCAGCAGATCTTGGGAGCAGCGCACTTCAGCTCACGATTCAGCGCGACCCGCAGTACGGCTACCTGCTCCAAGGGGTTGGAGAGGGCTTCACCTGGAACGCCGTCTTCGGCATCTATTCAGCAACCATCCGGCCAGTCGAGATGCTGCCAGGACAGGTGCGCCTCCTCCGCAGCCTTCTCGCGAAGCGGGAGCGGGGCGTGGGATGGGTGATTCTGGCTGACGGTCAGGCTGGGACCTTTACGGATCCTGGGGTGCGACCACCTCCGCCGCCCTCCCCATCCGTGTCGCCGAGCCCGCTCCTCCCGTGACCGCGCATCGCCGCCCCCTCCAGCACCCCGCTATGATCAGCGCAACGAGGTCGGCAAAGTGAGTGGGGGTGGACGCATGGATGAGCGCTACGCGACGATTGCCGTAATTGACATCGGCACCTCAAAGGTGAGCTGCGGCATTGCCCACATTGGTGGGGACGGCGGCTCCATCACCGTCGTTGGCAAGGGGACCGCGGTCAACACTGGCATGCGTAAGGGCGTGGTCACGGACATTGAGAAGACCGG
>JAUMDJ010000117.1:0-1760 GCA_032121895.1 Chloroflexota bacterium
AACCCTGCGCACCAGGCGAAGAAGTTGACCGAGGCGGAGCTGCGCGCCTTCCGTGACCGGCTTGACCTTCCGATCCCTGATGAGAAGATCCCTGAGGCTCCGTACTACCACCCAGGACCAGCAAGTCCAGAGGCGAAGTACATCGCAGAGCGCCGCGCCGCCCTCGGCGGACCGCTCCCATCTCGCGTCGTCCACCCTTCGGTATGGACTGCGCCACAGCCGGCCGTTGATGAGGAGTTTGCGGCGGGGAGTAGCGTTGCGGTGAGCACCACGATGGCCTTCGCAAAGTTGATGCGCAATCTGATGCGCGATCCAGCCCTCGGGAAGCTCATTGTGCCGATCGTTCCTGATGAAGCACGAACCTTCGGCATGGATCCACTCTTCAAGCAGGTGGGAATCTATGCGCCGTTCGGTCAACGCTATGAGCCAGTCGATTCAGAACTTCTGCTCAGCTATCGCGAATCGCAGAGTGGCCAGGTGCTGGAAGAGGGGATCACGGAGGCGGGCTCAATGGCCTCGTTCCAGGCGGCGGGAACGGCGTATGCAACGCACGCGGTCGGCACGATCCCGTTCTACGTCTTCTATTCGATGTTTGGTTTCCAGCGAGTAGGCGACCAGGTCTGGCAGAGTGGCGATGCGCGCGCACGTGGCTTCTTGATCGGAGCGACCGCGGGACGCACCACCCTTGCTGGCGAAGGACTGCAACATGACGATGGGCACTCGCACCTGATCGCTCATGCAATGCCGCATGTGGTTGCGTACGATCCAGCCTTTGCATATGAAATGGCGGCACTTGTTCGCCGCGGGATCACGCGAATGTATGAGCGCGGGGAGGACATCGTCTACTACGTGACGATCTATAACGAGAACCAGGTGCAGCCAGCACTTCCATCGGGAGCGAGTGTGACCGAAGGGATTCATCGAGGTCTTTATCAGTTCGCCGCGGCCGATACATCGAACCCAGGGGCGCGCGTCCGACTCTTCGGCTCAGGAGCGATCATGGGCGAGGTGCTCAAAGCACGCGACCTCCTTCGCGACCGTTTCGGCGTTCAGGCCGAGATCTGGTCAGCAACTTCGTACTCTGAACTGCGGCGCGAAGCACTCGTCGTTGAGCGATGGAATCGCCGTCATCCGGACACCACGCCGAGAAAGGCGTGGCTGCAAGAGCAGCTTGAGGGAGATCGTGCCCCGATCGTTGCCGCCAGCGACTGGATGACCGCAATGCCAGATCTGATCGCACCGTGGATTGATGTTCCCTATCTAGTCCTCGGGACGGATGGTTTCGGCCTGAGCGATACGCGAGAGGCACTCCGCGCCTTCTTCTCCGTTGACGCAGCGCACATTGCCGCGGCGGCGATGGTCGCGCTCTCGCGTAACGGTGACCGCAGCGCGAGTGACGCCGCAGCCGCGATCAAGGAGCTCGGGATCGACCCGGAGTTGCAGCCCGTCTTCGTCCTCGACCGCTAACCGGCCCTCGGCGCCACGCCTCCTCGCAGGAAGACAAGCACTCTTGTCGTATCTGACAAGGGGCTTTGACGAATTCCACGTTGGGTGGCACGCTTACCGTGACTGAATCGCCTGTTTTGATTCGGTTGCCTAGGAGGGGATCACGCCATGGAAAACCTTTTCGGGTGGGGCGTCGGCGGCTTTCTCACGGGACTCCGTGAGGGGGTTGAGGCGGCGCTGATCGTCGGCATTATCGCCGGGTATCTCGTGAAGATCGGCCGCGCCGATCGTCTTGGCGTGATCTGGGCTGGCGT
>JAUMDJ010000118.1:0-3075 GCA_032121895.1 Chloroflexota bacterium
CCTCGCTCCGCGTCCGTGAGCAGTTCGTCGGGACAGCCCCAGAGGTCAATGCCATCAATGTCCGCATGACGTGAAAGGTGTGGCATGAGCTCCGCGCGTCGGCCAGTGAGGATGTTCACCACGCCCGCTGGAACATCGCTCACCGCAAGTGTCTCCGCGAGCGTGACGGCGGGGAGCGGCGCCCCCTCGCTCGCAACGAGAACGGCAACGTTGCCACCCGCCAGGACGCCAGCGAGTCGCGTGACCAGCCCAAGGAGCGGTGAACTCTCCGGTGCAATGATCGCCACCACGCCAGTTGGCTCAGGAATGGTGAAGACGAAGTGCGAAGAGGCAACCGGATTTGTACCGCCAAGGACGGCAGGGATCTTGTCTGGCCACCCGGCAAACCAGACGAGGCGATCGATACTTGCCGCAACCTCTTCGGTCGCCTCAGATTTGGAATAGCCGTGTGCCACAAGGTCGTCACGGAACTGTGCGGCACGCCCTTCCATCAACTCGGCGACGCGGTACATGATCTGACCACGAAGCGATGCGTTGCGAGACGCCCAACCAGGAGCTGCAGCACGCGCAACTTTGACCGCCTCACGCAGATCTTTGCGCGACGCGCGTGCAATGTTCGCACTCCCACCGCGCGCGAGCGGTAGCACGTCAGTGCGCCCCGACTCACTGCGCGGGAACGCGCCGCCGATATACAGCTTTGGCGTGCGCCGCACTTCGAGACGGGCGTCGTCCGGTGCGGCGATTGCGCTGAGCAGTGCGCTCTTCCGGAACTCCCCCTTCTTCTCCCCCTTCTTCCCCATCAGGAACTCCTCAGGTAGGCGTGGAGCCCTTGCAGGCCGCCTTCGCGACCGTATCCAGATTCCTTATAGCCACCGAACGGTGACGTTGGATCGAAGCGATTGAAGGTGTTCGCCCAGACAACACCCGCCTTCAGTTGTGCGGCAACCTGCAGGATGCGGCTCCCCTTCTCTGTCCAGATTCCAGCTGAGAGTCCGTATGCCGTGTTGTTCGCCTTCTCAATCGCTTCGTCCACGGTGCGGAACGTGATCGTGGAGAGGACCGGTCCGAAGATCTCCTCGCGCGCAATGCGATGGCTCTGTGCAACGTTCGTGAAGAGCGTCGGCTTATAGAACCAGCCTCGATCAGGGAGGACACACTCCGGCTGCCAGAGGTTCGCCCCCTCGGCAACGCCACTCGCCACGAGTTCACCGATCGTCTCCATCTGCGCGCGCGAGTTGATCGCGCCAACATCGGTGTTCTTATCCATCGGATCACCGACGCGGAGTGTGGACATACGGTCCTTCAGTCGAGCAATGAAATCTTCGGCGATCGACTCCTGCACCAAGAGTCGACTCCCCGCGCAGCAGACCTCGCCCTGATTGAAGAAGATGCCGTTGATGACGCCCTCCACCGCCTGGTCGAGTGCCGCATCCTCAAAGACAATGTTCGCCGCCTTGCCACCAAGCTCAAGGGTCAGCGCCTTCCCGTGGCCCGCGATCCCTTGCGCGATCTTGATCCCAACGGAGGTGCTCCCAGTGAAGGCAACCTTGGCGACGCGTGGATCGGTGGCGATCGCCATCCCCATCTCGCCAGGGCCAGTAAGGATGTTGACGACACCAGGTGGGAGATCTGCCTGACGGCAGACGTCAGCGAAGAGGAGTGCGGTGAGTGGTGTGGTGCTGGCGGGCTTCAGGACAACCGTGTTCCCCGCGGCGAGCGCCGGCGCAATCTTCCAGGCGAGCATCAGGAGTGGGAAGTTCCACGGGATCACCTGTCCCACCACGCCGTGTGACTCGGGACGGCGTCCTGGGACAGCGTACTGAAGCTTGTCCGCCCAGCCCGCGTAGTACCAGAAGTGTGCCGCCGCGAGCGGCACATCCACGTCGCGCGATTCGCGGATCGGCTTCCCAGAGTCAAGGGTTTCCGTGACCGCAAACTCGCGGCTCCGCTCCTGCAGGATGCGACTAATGCGATAGAGGTACTTGGCGCGCTCGCGCGGCGCAAGCTTTGACCAGACCTTTCGATACGCGCGCTCCGCAGCGCTGATGGCGCGGTCTGCATCTTCGGCACCCCCCTTCGCCACTTCGGCGAGCGGCTCTTCGGTTGCCGGGTTGTAGGTGATGACCACTTCGCCACTCGCAGGTGCGCGCTCTTGGCCGTCAATGAAGAGCCCGTAGCGCGGTCGGATCAGGGCGAGCTCTTTCGACTCAGGCGCGGGGGCGTAGGCCCATGGGCTCGAAGCGGCGAGCGCGGAGGCGACATGCGGGGTGGCCGGTGTGACTGGCGCTGGGAGAGCGCTCGGTGCTGCGCGCTTCACCGCGCGCTCTGGACGCTTCGGGGGCTGCTCGCTGCTCATGGCGCCATCCTAGCGCGACAGATGCCACACCTCCACGGAGGGATCGCCTACCCTTCAGCAATGGCGAAGACCGCACCCAACTTCACGCCGCAACTCCTGATTAACGGCACCTCGCGTGCTGCGCAGGACGGCGAAACTTTTGACCTGCGTCACCCAGCGACCGGCGCGCCAGTCGGCAAGATCCCGCTCGCCTCCCCTGCAGACGTTGATGCCGCAATCGCCGCCGCGCGCACGGCGTTTGATGATGGTCCGTGGCGTAGCATCACACCAGCCGACCGCGCGCTCCTCCTCCTTCGCCTTGCCGATGCGCTCGCCGCAGAGGCGGATGCAATTGCTGACGCGGAGGTCTGGCAGACGGGCACAGCTCGGAAGTTGCGCCGCGATGGCGACGTCCCCGCCGCCGTTGATCACTTGCGCTTCTTCGCTGGCGTGTTGCGCAGCCCAGAGGGTCGCGCCGCATCGGAGTTCAGCGGGAGCCACACCTCCATGATTCGCCGAGAGCCAGTCGGTGTCGCAGCGCTGATTGCACCGTGGAATTACCCACTCGCCATGGCCATCTGGCAGGCAGCCCCAGCACTCGCCGCAGGGAATACCGTTGTCATGAAGCCGGCGAGTGCAACGCCGCTCACGGCGATTCGGCTCGCCGAACTTGCACGCGAGGTTGGTTTCCCAGACGGAGTGGTGAACGTGGTCACGGGGCCTGGGCCACAGATCGGTGC
>JAUMDJ010000119.1:0-4726 GCA_032121895.1 Chloroflexota bacterium
GAGGCGCAACGCGATAAAGGGCGTGGTCCAATCGCAACGGTGATCGTGCAGACTGGGACCCTTCGTATTGGTGACGCGGTTGTCGCAGGGGCGATCTCAGGGAAGGTCCGCGCCCTTGAGACCACGGACGGCGCGCGCGTGAAGCTATCCGGTCCGTCCACCGCTGTCGTCATCTCTGGCCTCCCTGAGGTCCCCTCAAGCGGGGACATCTTCCGAGTCGCCGCCGATGAGCGAGAGGCACGCGACCTCGCTGAGACCGCCAAGAACGAAGCGACAGCTGCGCGCGATGGCGGCGGCAGGGCGACCATGGAGGAGCTCTACCGACGCATCCAGTCAGGGGCTGGGAAAGAGGTCCGCGTCATCTTGAAATCAGATGTCGCCGGCTCACTCGGCGCCATTGAACATCAGTTGGAGAAGCTACAAAGCGACGAGGTTCGCATCAATGTGCTCATGTCGGCCGCTGGTGAGATCACCGAAAACGACATCCTCCTCGCATCTGCATCAGACGCGATTGTTCTCGGCTTCACCACGACGCTCACTCCGGGCGCCCGCCGCATGGCGGACACCGAAAAGGTTGATGTCAGGCTCTACGAGATCATTTATGAACTTGCCGACGATATGAAGGCGGCAATCGAGGGGATGCTCGACCCTGAGAAGTCGGAAATCGTTGAAGGTCGCGCGGAGGTGAAGCAGCTCTTCCCAGGGAAGGGCTTTGTGATCGCTGGTTGCGTTGTCCGCGAAGGGCGCGTAACGCGTGGATCCAAGGTTCGCCTCATGCGTGGTGGGACCGCTGTTGCCACAGATGTTGTGGAGTCGCTACGGAGATTCCGCGACGATGTGCGCGAAGTGAAAGAGGGTCAAGAGTGTGGCATTGGTCTCGGGCCAACGATCACTATCCAAGAGGGCGACATCTTGGAGATCGTTGGGGAGCAGTCGACTCGTAGGACGCTCTAATGACGGAACGGATGCCACGCGTTGACGAACTTCTCCGAGAAGAGATCAGCACGCATATCTCTCGTTCGATTAGCGATCCGCGTTTGGGCTTCGTGACGGTCATTGGCGTTGAGACATCGCCCGATCTGCGCCACGCGAAGGTGTTCATCAGCACGATCGGTACGGAGGAGCAACGTGCGGCCTCTCTGGCGGCACTGCGAAGCGCGACGCCGTACTTGCGCACGGTCATCTCAAAAGGCCTCCGTATTCGGCGCGTTCCAGCGTTGCACTTTGAACTTGATGCCGCGGGTGAGCGTGGCAGCCGAATCCAGCAACTACTCGGAAGCATTGAACGAGGTGATGATCCGCTCGATGATCTTGCTCCGCTCCCGAGCCCTAGCGCACCTCGACAGACAGGGGAGGGCTCATGACGCTGCTGACCCGAACATCGGCTCTTCACGCGGAGGCGAGCGCAGCAGTACCAGCCGAACTGTTGCAACTGCTGCAAACCACAAAACGGATCTGGGTGATCCCACATGAACGACCTGACGCAGATGCGCTCGGAGCGGCGCTAGGGCTCCAGTCAATTCTGACGCAGCGAGGAGCTGAGGTTGCGGTCTTCTGTGCAGACGCTCCGGCGAAGGTCTATGACGTGATCCCAACGATCGATCGTGTTCTCACTTCGCCGCCTGAGTGGACTCCTGATGCGGTAATTCTCGTCGACTGTGGCGAGGCACGTCGTGCCGGACGCGCAGGCGCGCTCATGGAGGCGTTGCCGAGTAGTGTGACCCGAGCAACCATTGACCACCACGTCTCGAACAGCAGCACCTCACCGCTGCAGTGGATTGACCCAACGGCTGCAGCAACATGCGAGATGATCACGCTGATTGCCGTGGCGCTTGGATCTGATCTCGCTGCCGAGGAGGGTCGTCTCGCCGCCACACTCGCCGCAGGAATCATCATGGACACCGCAACCTTCCAGCACAGCAACACGACCCCTCGGACACTTCAAGTGGCGGGTCTCCTGCTTGAGGCTGGTGCGCCAATCAGTGAGATCTCCCGGCGCCTTTATCGCTCCAAGCCGGCGACACAGGTGCGTCTCCACGCGCGCGTGCTCGATCGCATTGAAACTTCAGATGGCGGACTAACCGTTTGGGCCGCTGTCTTGAACTCAGACCTGCAGCAGACCAACGCACAGCCAGAGGAGACCGAAGGGATCGTTGATACGCTCGCTCAGATTAATGAAGCGGATGTCGCACTCTTCTTCAAAGAGGAGGGAGCTGATTCCACGCGCCTCTCCATTAGGACAAAGGAGCAGGGCCTCGATGCCACCAAGATTGCCGCGCTCTTTCAAGGTGGCGGGCACGCGCGTGCGGCCGGGGCGAGTATTGCGGCCCCACTTGATGATGCAGTCGCAGCCGTACTTCGCGCTGTCACCTCACTTCGTACGGGGCGCGGTACCGAGTCCTAGCAATGGCACGTCGACGTCCAAGTACCCCTGGCATTGACGGCATTCTTCTCGTTGACAAGGCGAATGGCCCAACGAGTCACGATGTGGTGGCGAAGATGCGTCGTATTGCAGGTCAGCCGCGGATTGGTCATGGCGGCACACTTGATCCGTTTGCCACCGGCCTTCTGGTGCTCGTCCTTGGACGCGCAACACGCCTCGCCGCCCTGCATCAGGGAGGAGCGAAACGCTACGAGGCAACATTCTCGTTCGGCGGCGCAACCACGACCGACGACCTCGACGGCGAACTGATTACGGGCGCCACGACACGAGCGACGCGTGATCAAGTTGAAGAGCTGCTGCCACGCTTTCGCGGCGCGCTTGAACAGGTTCCCCCGATTCACTCCGCGAAGCGCACTGATGGCGTGCGTGCCTATGAGCGTGCACGCGCGGGAGAGGTGGTCAATCTTGCCCCCCGCACCGTTGAGATCACCCGCTTTGAGGTGACGTCATGGGACGAGAGTCACCCTGAAGAACCTCTGATGGGTGCTCAGCTGGATGTCAGCTCAGGGACGTATATTCGTGCGATCGCACGCGATCTTGGCGCAGCAGTGGGGAGTGGTGCTCACCTGGTTGCACTGCGGCGGATCGGATCTGGTCCGTTCAACGTTGCGCAGGCACACCCAATGTCGGCGATCGCTGAAGCGGCGCTTGCGGGACGACTCTCTGAGTTGCTCCTGCCACTCGATGCAGGCATCGAAACTATTCCACGCGTTGATCTGAACGAAGAGGCGACGCTTCTCTTGCGCGACGGCGCTGCGATCTCGGCACAACTGTGTGGGACCGCTGTAGAGAGCATCCAAATAGGTGAGCAGGTTCGCCTGATGGTTGCGGACCAACTTGCCGCTCTTGGGCGGCGCACGGACGCTGGCGTGCAGCCGGAACGCGTCTTCATCACCCCAAATGCAACGCCACCAGGGAGACGGCATCCAGTGGAGGCAGGGTGAGCCTTAACCAGGTGGCGAGCGAATCACGCCTTCTCGGATGGGAAGAGCTTGAGGGTGCGTCGCTCGCTGGTGCGCGAGAGGATGGCGCCGTTCTCACGATTGGAATCTTTGATGGCTTACACCGAGGACATCAGCGCATCCTGGCTGCTGCTGAGCGCCTCGCTGCGTCTGCAGGGCTTCATCGAATCCACATCGGATTTGACCCACACCCCGATCTTCTCCTCCGCGGAGTTGCGCCGCTCCGGCTCCTTGATCCCATCGAGCTTGAGATGCGATTCGCATCTGCAGGCGTTGAACAATGGTGCGACCTCCCGTTTGACGCAGAGATGCGCGACACAGAGTGGGAGCCCTTCCTTGCACGCCTGGTCGCTGCAACGGGGGCACGGAGCATTGTGCTCTCGCCAGAGAGCGCGCTTGGGCGCGGCAGAGAGGGGCGCCTCGAGAGGATTCGCTCCTGGGGGGCTGCTCGCGGAATTCAGGTACACCCGGTTGCGGAGGCGCGCGCGGAGGGAGCCCCAATTCGGAGCACGACGATTCGTGCAGCGATAGCGGCTGGGGAACTCTCCGGGGCCGCCCGGGCACTCGGCCGACCGCATGCGATCACGGCACAGCGCACCCCAGGCAGCCTCGATCTGCAGGTTGAAGGGGAGGGCTTCGCCCTCCCGCCAGCAGGGGAGTACGAGATCCGGATCGGCGTGGCAGCCCACCGCTCGGGCCGCCTCCCCCTCACAGGGCGGGTAGCCCGCGCTCGCTTTGACCCTGCGGAGCGGACCCTTAGCCTTGACCGTACTGCCACCGAGCAACTTCCTGAGGGGGTCACTCGGCTGCGCGCAGCCCTGCTGAGGCGGCTCGCTGGACGGAGTGGGCGCTGATTGCTACGCTCCGTGCATCCAAGAGATGTGAAATGAGATGGGGTGGGCCTTGGAGCCCCCCAGACAGGAGAGAGAGACCTTGCCACTAGATAGAACAACGACCGAGCGAATCGTCGCTGCAAATGGGCGACACGCTCAGGACACCGGCTCTGCCGAGGTCCAAATCGCACTCCTCACGGAGCGCATTGAGGGGCTCACTGGGCACCTTCAGACATTCAAGCAGGACAATCACTCGCGCCGTGGGCTCTTGAAGCTCGTCGGCCAGCGACGTCGCCTGCTGACTTTCCTACGACGCGAGGATGTGGCTCGACACGCCGCACTCACCGAGAAGCTCGGCCTTCGTCGCTAACCCCCGCTCAGCACCGCTGAGCAACTAGATCGGCCGGGCGCCATGTGGGCGCGGCCTGAAGAGGAGCAACATGGAAATCACAACCGTATCCGCCGAGTTTGGCGGCCAGACACTCACC
>JAUMDJ010000120.1:0-16688 GCA_032121895.1 Chloroflexota bacterium
GGAACATGATGGAAATGAACGGGCCGCGGGCCCAATGGAACGCACGACCGGCGCCAACAACGCCGGTTAAGGCAACCAACCCAATCCGCGTGGCAATTGCGGGCGTGGGGAACTGCGCGAGCAGCCTTGTGCAGGGTCGCTATTTCTACGCGGACGCCAAGAACGATGCAAAGGTCCCAGGACTGATGCACGTCGACATTGGTGGATACCACGTACGAGATCTTGAGTACGTTGCCGCATTCGATGTGAACGTCACGAAGGTTGGCAAGGATCTCTCCGTTGCACTCGGCGCAGAGCCGAACAACACTTGGACCTTCCAGGAGATCCCAACCACTGGCGTCATTGTGCAGCGCGGACCAACGCTTGACGGCATTGGAAAGTACCTGCGCGACGTGGTGAAGGAGTCACCAGAGAAGCCGGTTGATGTTGCCGCAGTGCTCAAGGAGCGCAAGGTGGACGTCTTGGTTGCCTACCTTCCGGTCGGCAGCGAAGAGGGGATCCGCTATTACGCCGAGCAGGCGATCAAGGCGGGCTGCGCATTTGTTAACGCAATCCCCGTCTTTATTGGTCGCGAGCCTGAGTGGCAAAAAAAGTTCGCCGCCGCCGGTCTTCCGATCGTTGGCGACGATATCAAGAGCCAGGTTGGTGCAACGATTGCTCACCGCGTTCTTGCTCGACTCTTCGCCGATCGTGGCGTGCACCTTGATCGCACGTATCAGTTGAACTTCGGTGGGAACACCGACTTCCAGAACATGTTGGAACGCGACCGACTGGAGAGCAAGAAGATCTCAAAGACCAACGCGGTCACCTCAATCCTTGATGAGCCAATGGGCGAGGAGCAGGTACACGTTGGACCTTCAGACTTCGTGCCGTGGCTTCTTGACCGCAAGTGGGCAAACATCCGACTTGAAGGGACAACCTTCGGCGGCGTGCCGCTCACGGCGGAGTTGAAGCTTGAGGTGTGGGATTCGCCGAACAGCGCTGGTGTGATCACCGATGCGATTCGATGCGCGAAGCTCGGGCTTGACAGGAAGTTGGCGGGGACACTCGTTGCCCCTTCGGCGTACTTCATGAAGAGCCCGCCAATGCAGTTGCACGATGACATCGCGCACGCTGCCGTTGAGGCCTTCATTCGCGGCGAGGACAACCGTGTCCTCGACGGGACCCAGGTCACTGCCGAGGGTTACCCCTCCTCGGAGGCCCTGAACTCAGTCCGCGCGTAACCGTTCTCGCGCGGCTGGTAGCGGCTAGCCCCGCCTTCACGACGAGGAGAGCCGCCGTACCCGAAAGGGGCGGCGGCTCTCCCTATACACTCCACAGATGAGCGAGCAGCAGCCGGCGACCCCTTCGCCGATCCGCCGCGAGACACCCGGCTCGGCACCCCGATTCACCCCCCGCCGCCTCTGGGAGCGGATCGTCTATCTCTTCGCCGTAGCCCTCATGCGCCTCGTGGGGGCGCTCCCTCCACGCCCCGTAGAGGCCCTTTTCGCCACCCTCGCTCCGCTCGCCTACCTCCTCTGGCCGGCGAAACGGCGCATCGCAAACTCGAACGCCGCCGTGGTGCTCGGGGTCGCCGACGCAGACGGGAACCCCCTCCCTGGGTCGGAGGCGGCGGTTCGGGCACGTGCGATCGCCAACTACCGCAGCTACGGGCGCTTCACCGCTGAGCTCCTTCGCCTCCCCAGCCGTTCACTGGATGCGATCTCTGCTGAGGTCGATTTGCGAGAAACCACCGTGCTTGACGAGCTCAAGAGCCGTGGCCAGGCGGCCGTCTTCGTTGGATTCCACGCGGGGAATAACGAACTCGGTGCAGCGAGCCTTGGAAAGAAGGCGTATGACGTGAGCGTTGTTGCTGATGACACCGCCTTCCCCGAGATGTATGAACTACTCCGAAGAGTGCGCGCATCGTGGGGGGTCAAGGTGATTGATTGGCGCGCGATCCGCGAGGTCTTCGGCGTGATGCGTCGCGGTGGTGTTCTTGTGCTTTTAAGCGACTGGGGGTGGAAGCCTGACGGAATTCCGTGTCAACTCTTCGGGAGGTGGACCACGCTCCCCAGCGGACCCGCGGTGATTGCTGCGCGCGGCAACGCACCGATCATCCCCTTCTTTGTTCGTCGCGAACGCCCAGGCGCGTTTTACATTCTCTTCGGAACGCCAATCAGCGCAGGGAACGGATCGCCCGCCGCACAACTTACCGCAACGCAGGAGACCGCACATCAGATGGAGCAGCTCATCCGAACCGAACCAACGCAGTGGAACTGCTTCAAGCCGCTCTGGCCAGATGCAGTTGAGCAGCAACGTCTCGAAGCACTTGCTGCGCTGATGAAAACTCAACATGAGCGTGGAGCAAGAAGCGAGTGATGCGGGACATGGTGCGCACACTTAGGGAACAAGTCCTTGGTCGCGCAGCGATCGCTGGGCTCACACTCCTTTCGTATTTACCAGAGCGACTCCTCCTTCTCGTTGCACGAGCGTGGGGAGTGATCGGACCAAAGGTGCAGAGCGTGCGCGCGCGACAAGGAGCTGCAAATCTGGCGCGAGTCTACGCGCACCGTGATGGACAAAGGCCGTCTGCAAACATGCTGCAACGTGGCGTGCGTGGCCTCTTTGAGCACCATCTTCGTTTCTACATTGAGAGTGCGCGCGCGCCGCGACACGCGCGCCAAATCATTGCTACCCGCGTCACGGTTGAAAATGAACTCGCAGTTGCCGCTGCGTTCACCCCCACCGCTGGCAGCGCAATCTTTCTTGCCGCCCACTTTGGTGCCATTGAGCTTCCGGGGAGCATCCTTGCAGATCGCTCTGGTCGCACGCCTGTTGCACCAATGGAAGAGATTACTAACCCCGTGCTTCAAGCGTGGATGCTTCGCGTGCGCGGTGAGGGTCTCGGCCTGCGCATCATCCCTGCACAAGGTGCGGCAGAAGTGATGAGCAGCGAGCTCGCAGCGGGCGGGATCGTGGGGATGGTGGGTGATCGCAATATTGTTGGCGCTGGGGTGCCAGTCCAGCTGTTTGGTTACGCTGCACGACTTCCGATTGGACCGGCGTTGCTTGCGGTGGAGTCTGGCGCACGCCTCTACGTTGCTGCAGTTATTCGTGAGCCTCGCGGAAAATACACTGGATATATCCGCACAGTGAGAGTTCCACTTGAGGGTGATCGTATGGCACGAACACGCGTGACGCTGACAGGGATTGCCGCTGCATTTGAAGAGCTCATTGCAAAAGCACCAGAGCAGTGGTGGACGCTCTTCTATCCAATCTGGGACGATCTTCGCGTATGAGTCAGAGCGTGTCGCGTGCCGATCTACACATCCACACAATGGCGTCGGATGGGACGGCGTCTGTCTCCCAAGTCTTGGCTCGCGCCGAAGAGGTTGGTCTTGATCTGATCGCGATCACGGATCACGATCGAATTGACGCGGCACAGGCGGCGCAGCAGATGGCGCAACGGAACGGGCTGCACGTTCAGGTGGTAGTTGGCGAGGAGATCTCCACCCTGCAGGGCCACCTTCTCGGTCTCTTCCTGCAGGAGCGAATTCGCCCGCTGCGCTCACTGCGACGCTCAATTGCTGAGATCCATGAGCAGGGAGGGATCGCAATCGTGGCCCACCCACTCTTCCCACACCCGCTCTGCGCCCAGGAGGGGACGATCCGCTCCGTCGCCGCAGATCGCGACCCTGCCAGCCGGCCGGATGGCATTGAGACCTTCAACCCAACGATCTTCGGCACCTATCCACGCCGCCGCGTGGCGAAGCTCAACCACGAGCTCGGTCTTGCCGCCATCGGGAGCTCGGATGCGCACGTGTTGAGCGCGATCGGTCGAGTCTGGACCGCCTTTGAAGGGTCAAGCCCAGAGGCGCTCCGCAGCGCAATCCTCTCGCGCACCGTAAGTGTTGACTCAGGGAGCGATCACACGCTGACAGAGAGTCCTGGAATCTTCGGTCGCCAAATTCTCCGCAACCTCATCGGTCTCGGACAAGACGTTGCCGGTGTCACACGGCCGCTTTGGACGTTCGGCGGTGAGCGGCGTGGTCGAGACTTGGGATACCCAGGCAGCCGCCGTCGGCCGGCGCGATATGAACCGGAGGACGAGCGATGAAGATCGGCATTGTCACTCCATACGCATACCCCATGCCAGGAGGCGTCAATGATCACGTTGGCTCGCTGTATCGAGTCCTACGTGCGCGTGGACATGATGTGCGCATTATCACGAGCAGCCACGGACTTCAGAAGGCGAGTGAAGGGGACATCATCCGCGTTGGAAAAGGATTTAGTGTTCCGTTCAATGGCTCCATGGGAACCATCACGTTGAGCCCCACATATCTTGCGCAGATGCGCGCCATCTTGGAGCAAGAGCGTTTCGACGTGCTCCACTATCACGAGCCATTTGTCCCATTTTTAAGCCTCGTTACACTCACACTCTCAACCTCAGTAAATGTTGGAACCTTCCATGCGTTTGGCGGGCTCTCCATCAGTTACGAATTCGGGAAGCGGATGCTTGGACATTACGCCGGAAAACTGCACGGCAGGATTGCCGTCAGCCCCGCCGCGCGACACTTCATCAGCCGCTACTTCCCTGGTGAGTACAAGATCGTGCCGAACGGTGTGGAGCCTGGCCGATATCAGCGCGCGGTGCCAATTGCTCGGTATCGTGACGGCGTCCCCAACATTCTTTTTGTTGGTCGCATGGAGCCTCGGAAGGGTCTCATCCACTTGCTGCGCGCCTTCCGAAAGTTGCAGCGCGATGGCGTCCGTGCGCGGCTACTTCTTGTTGGTACTGGACCAGGTGAGCGGGAAGCGCGGCGCTATGTACTGACGCGGCAGCTTGATGACGTAGAGTTCCTCGGCCGCGTGTCAGAGGCGCAGAAGGCGCAACTCTTCAAGACGGCAGATATCTATGTCTCACCAGCAACAGGACGAGAGTCGTTCGGGATCGTGCTGCTAGAGGCGATGTCAGCGGGTGCACCAATTATCTGTTCTGATATTCATGGATATCGCGGTGTAGTGCGCCGTGAGCGGGATGGAATCTTGGTTGAGCCAGGAAACGCAGATGCGCTCGCCACCTCCATTCGTCGACTGATTGATGACCCAGCACTCCGTGCGCAGCTCTCGCGCGCAGGTGAAGAGCGAGCGCAGCTCTTCACCTGGGAGCGTGTTGGCCAGGCGGTTGAGGAGTACTACGGGTTTGTGATTCGCAGGCTTGCAGAACAAGGCGAGCTTCCGAAAGGATTTAGCGCGCCGATTCCTCCGCCACCCGGCCCGCGAGTTCGCACAGTAGGCGAGCGGTGAGGCCCCAGACGCGCAGTTCGCCTGGCACCACAAAGGCGCCGTAGCGGAGCGGCACACCGTTCTGATCACCATCAACGTCATGCACTGGCAGTCTCGGGTCGAAGATGCCGAGCTCAGCCCCCACCACCCCCGCCACCTCCGTAGGGTCGGGGTTCAACTTCGGCGTCTCTGGTGCGACCGCCACCACCACATGGATAAAAAAGTTGCTCGCTGGGATGTAGGCGGGATCGAGCGTCCCAACAAGAGTGATGCCGTGCTGCGGGTCATCTGCATCAAAGCCGAGCTCTTCATGCAGTTCGCGGATGGCCGTCTGTTGCGGTGTCTCGCCGTGCTCCATCTTCCCGCCCGGAAGGGCGAGCTGCCCACCGTGCGTGCCACCCTGTGCGCGCTTGATCAAGAGCACCTGGCAGTCAAACGGATGCGCCTCCAGGCTCGCCCCACCACCCCCAACTGAACAACTACCGAGTGCAACAGGCGGAATCAGGAGTGCGGTAACTGCCGCAACGCGCGGCACTCCCTCCACTGGAGGATTGAGGTCAACTGGCTCAAGTCCAGGGAGACGGCGCGGCGTCAGGTTTGGTTGCAGTGGAAAGGGGAGCGGGGGGAGGTTCCCCGACGCGTCGCGTGCTAACGCGCGACGCACCCTCTCCGCAATCTGCTCCGCCGCCTGGCGTTGTGTTTCCACGAACTAGCTCGGACGAACGGTGACCCCTGGTGCGCCTGGCGCACGGAGTGATCGTCCAGCAATGCGCGGCGTTCGCGCCGGCGTCGATCCGGTCGGGAGTGGCTTCGGCTTGCGACGCAGCGCATGCTCCAACACCTGCCCGATCGTCTCCACAGGAACGATCTTCAACGCCTTGCGAATCTCCTCTGGAATCTCCGGGAGATCCTTTTCGTTCTTCTTCGGAATCAAGACCAAACGTGCGCCAGAGGCGTGTGCCGCTAGCGCCTTACTCTTGAGTCCACCGATCGGTAGCACACGGCCTCGCAGAGTGACCTCGCCGGTCATCACCACATCCTTGCGGACCGGAATCCCCGTCAGTGCGGAGACAATCGCTGTTGCGATCGTCACCCCTGCAGAGGGTCCATCTTTCGGAATGGCACCCGCAGGTACGTGGATGTGCAGCCCAAGCTTTTCAAATCGCTCTTGTGCAATGCCAAGTTCACTTGCATGTGACTTGATCCAGGTGAGCGCTGCGCGTGCCGACTCCTTCATGACGTCGCCGAGCTGTCCGGTGAGGATCAACTCTTCACGTCCCTCCATGATGCCGACCTCAACAGCGACCACGTCGCCGCCAACCGGCGTGACCACAAGGCCGGTCGCTGAACCGACCTGGTCGTCGAGGTCCATCTCGCCGTACTCGTGCCGCTCAGGCCCAAGCCATGCGGCGAGCTTCTTCAGGTCAACGCTCCCCTTACGAATCTTCTTCTCAGCCACACCACGGGCTACCTTGCGCATCAACGTGGCGATCTCTCGCTCCGCATTGCGCACGCCAGCTTCGCGTGTGTAGTGGCGAATCAAATGCACCATCGTCTCGTCAGGGATAGTTACCTGGCTCTCCTTGAGGCCGTGATTCTCACGCTGCTTCGGAACGATGTAGCGCTTGGCGATCTCCAGCTTTTCCGCTTCGGTGTAGCCAGGGATCTGGATGATCTCCATACGATCACGGAGCGCGTCCGGAATCGTGTCCAGCTGGTTTGCCGTTGCAACGAAGAGGACCTGCGAGAGATCAAATTCCACCTCCAAATAGTTGTCCTGGAAGGTTGCGTTCTGCTCCGGATCGAGCACTTCAAGCAGAGCGGCTGACGGGTCGCCACGGAAGTCCGCGCCAACCTTGTCGATCTCGTCCAGCATGAAGACAGGATTCTTTGTCCCTGCCGTCTTGATCCCCTGCGCAATTCGCCCAGGGAGTGCGCCAATGTAGGTGCGCCGATGCCCGCGGATCTCCGCTTCGTCGTGGAGACCACCGAGGCTCATGCGCACGAACTTGCGACCCATTGCCTTCGCAATGGACTTACCGAGCGACGTCTTCCCTACGCCCGGAGGCCCTGCGAAGCAGAGGATCGGGCTCTTCACCTGCGGCGCTAGCTTGCGCACCGCGAGGTACTCAATGATGCGCTCCTTCACTTTCTCGAGGCCGTAGTGATCGTCGCTGAGCACTTTTGCCGCTTCGGAGATCTCAATGCGATCCTCCGTTGCAACGTTCCATGGCATGGCGATGAGCCAATCAACATACGTGCGAATCACGCCAACCTCAGGTGAGGCAGACGGAATGCGCGCCAAGCGATCAAGCTCCTTCAGTGCGCGGCTGCGCACCTCATCCGGCATGTCTGCCGCTTCAACCTTCTCGCGCAACTCATTCGTCTCCGCCTGTTGCGGATCGTCCTCACCGAGTTCACGCTGAATTGCCTTGAGCTGCTCGCGCAAGAAGTATTCACGCTGCGACTTATCCATTTCCGTGCGCACATCAGATTGAATCTTTCCCTTGATTTCAAGGATTTCAATCTGGCGGGCAAGGAATGCGGAGACGTACTTGAGTCGATCAACCACATCAACAATCTCAAGCAACTCTTGTCGCTGCTCGGTTGTCATATCTGGCGTGTACGCCGTCATGTCGGCCAAGAGGCCTGGGTCACTGATGTTCTTCGCAGCGACCGCCGCTTCTGGCGGAACTGGTGCGCCAGAGGTGACATACGTCTCCACCTGCGCCTGGACGCTCTTCATGAGCGCTTCAACCTCTACGCCTTCGGCCTCTTCAACTTCAATGATCTCCACTTCAACCATCAGTGAAGGCCCTGAAGTGTCGAGCGAGTGAACCGCGATGCGCTTCTGGCCCTGCACAACCGCGCGGATCGTTCCGTCGGAGAGATTCACCACTTGTGCAATCTTTGCAAGCGTTCCTACGTCATGAAGTTGCGTGATGTCAGTGATCTCTTCCTGCTCCGCCTCACGCTGAGTGATCAGCGCAAGCCAACCCTCTCCAGCAGCAGCAGCGCGAATTGCGGCAACGCTCTTATCTCGACCGACCTTGAGCGGCGCAACCATCTCAGGGAAGATGACAATTTCGCGAAGTGGAACGAGCGGGAATCGACCGAGGCCGCTTGGCACTGGCGTCCCGTCTTCGTCAGCGGCGGCTACCGCCTCATCAATCTCAAGTTCCATCTCTTCACTCATGTCGCCCTCTAGTTCGTCACTGCGTCGCTTCTCGCTCATCGTCGTCCTCCTTCATGTGCTGCCGTTCGCTCTCGCTCGCCTTGCCTGTTTCCTTCTTCATAGAGTCGCTCAAGGATTCGTTCACCGAGCCGCTCCTCTAGTTGGAAGAGGAGCTTGATCCCGGCAAGGTTCACACCGAGATCCTGCGTGAGGTGTCGTATCCAGAGGATTCGGCGTAGATCGTTTTCGGAGAAGAGGCGGATGTTGCTCTCTGTCCGTGAGGGGCAGATCAGCCCAGCCTCTTCGTAGATTCGAAGCGTTCGTGGGTGGACGGCCACCAACTGCGCCGCCACGCTGATCACGTAGACGGGGCGCGAGGGGTCAATTCCAGCTCCGCTGCTCCTGAACACCTACGTATCCTAGAACCCTACCAATGCCATTGTCAACTACCCTACGTATAGGGTGGCAAGGGTAGATCGCGGCTACTCCACGTCCCGGCGGTACGGAAGGTCCACGATCACCGTGTTGCGGCGGCCGAGCAGGGTGTCCCTGAGGCGCTTCCCGTTGCCGTTGTGGAGGATTCGATCCCACCAGTGACGCCCCGCGTACTCCGGAATCATCACCACATTGATCGGCATCTCGCCTGACGCGTGGGGGAGCTCCTCAAGCTCGTCGAGGAAGTGGCAGATCGGTTCAACGATCAGTCGGTACGGCGACTCCACCGTCACCAACCTGACCCCTGGGAAGAGGGCTTCAAAGTGCGCGCGGATCTCGTGCTCCTCTTCCTCACTAAAGACAACGCGCACGGCGATCAGTTCACCCGTCTTCCCCTCCAGGATCCGACCGAGCGTGATAGCGCGCACCGTGGAGCGATTGATCTCACCGAACGGCGCAATGATGCGTCGTGGTCGGTGTGGCGCATCAAAGATGAGCCCAGGCTTGATCGCGAGCTCGCGCTCATGTCGGTTGTATCGCTGGCGCACGGCGGCCATGAAGAGCGCAACGAGGGGCACAAGCACATAGATGATCCATCCACCAGCAGTAAACTTCGCAACAGTAATGATCACAAGCACAACACCGGTGACGGTCGCGCCCACGCCATTAAGGAGCGCCTTACCGCGCCAGCCTTCACTGCGGAGCTTCCGCCAGTGCACCACCATGCCGGTTTGGCTGATGGTGAAACCGAGGAAGACGCCGATCGCATATGCAGGAATCAACAGGGTGACCAGCGCGCCGGTTGCGATCAAAAAGATGACAGCGCCTCCTGCAATGGTCAGGATCCCGCCCGCGTATGCCAGGCGATCACTGCGCTGACCGATTTGGCGGGGGAGGAATCCATC
Organism: Chloroflexota bacterium; assembly: GCA_032121895.1. GTDB lineage: Bacteria > Chloroflexota > Limnocylindria > Limnocylindrales > Limnocylindraceae > Limnocylindrus. Next base: position 9,784 of record JAUMDJ010000120.1, read on the forward strand.
ACGCGCCAAGATGCGTGCAAGTTGCGGACCGCCATTGAATCCAGTGTTTGCAGCCATCAGCAAAATTGCGGTTGTTGCGATCTGGAAGATGGCGTACGGGATTCCGTCCCCAAGTGTGACACGTGCGATCTGTGAAGTTAGTGTCTCTCCGCCAATCTCCTGCGGAACCTTACCGAACGCGTACGCGAGCAGCGACATTCCGAAGAAGATCGTGGCGAGGAGTACCGCCATGAAGGCCATGGTGTCAGCAGCGTTCTTCGCCTCTGGCTTCTTGAATGCAGCTACGCCGTCAGAGATGGCTTCGGTTCCCGTCAGCGCAACTGACCCGTATGCGAATGCCTTCAGGAGAAGGAACGGAAGGATGAGCTGCATGCCGTCATGCGCCTCAACAACAACACCCTGGCTCCAGTTCACTGCAGGATCGCCGAGCGCGATGCGGATGAGGCCAATCCCGATCACCGAGAGCGCACCGCCGACGAAGAGGTAGGTAGGAATGGCGAAGAGACGACCGGACTCGCGAAGGCCGCGCAGGTTTGCAAGGACCAGCAGGAAGAGGGCACCGAGTGCCATCTCCACGCGCCAAGGCAGGAGTTCAGGCAGCGCCGACGTAATGGCCGCTACGCCAGCAGCCGTACTTACCGCGGCGGTGAGGATGTAGTCGAGCACTAGGCTCGCCGCTGCCACGAGAGACGGAACCGTGCCGAGGGTGCTCGAGGCCACCGCGTATGCACCGCCCCCCTTCGGGAAGCCGAAGCAGACCTGGCGATAGCTGATCGCCACGACCCCAAGAAGGAGGCCAACCGCCAGTGCGATCACGGGACCGAAGGCGAGGTAGGAGGCGCCCGCTGAGGCGAGAACTATGAGGATCTCTTCGCTCGCATACGCACTCGAGGAGATTGCGTCTGAAGAGAAGACAGGAAGGGCGAACTTCTTTGGTAGCCGCTCCTCTCCCTCCTCTGCGTTTGAGAGGCGCCGCCCGAAGATTGCGGTCTTTGCGGCGAGGGTGGCTCGACCAACGCTGTTTACCGGCTCGCTCCCCGCTTCAGAGGCGATGAGGTGGTCTGGCTCCTCTTCAGTAAACCACTCCTCGGTTTCGTCAAGGGGCGCGGGGTTCTTGCTCTCGTTCGTCATGACTAGGACCGCCCTCATAGCTTCAAGGGCCGGCGGTGAGGCCGGTCAGGGGTTCAGAGTGACCAATGCCTCTCATCGCCTCGCTCAACCCCGATTCTATACCTGCAGCCGTACCTCATCCACTCACGAGGACGAGGAGCGCGCGGTCGAGTCCGTGCTGGCTCACGCGATGCACGCGAATGGCATCAGGTCCAACGAGAGAAGTTGCAGTTGCAAGTTCTTCTCCCCAACCGTCACCTTCTCGTTTCCATGCAACGAGGTGTCCACCGGCGGCGAGGAGCGGTCGCGCGAGCCGCGTAAGTTCTGCCAGAGGCGCAACCGCGCGCGCAACGATCACGTCGTAGCGCGTTGGGCTTGTAGATACGAGCTCCTCTGCTCGTGCCTGAACGACGCGAAGCCGCGGCGCCAGTCCACTCGCCGCAGTGACTGCTTCAAGGAAGCGAGCCTTTTTCCCTGTCGCTTCAATCAAGTCAAACGTTGCGCGCGGACGCGCATGAAGGAGGCGTGCTGCGAGCGGAATCCCAGGGAATCCACCACCACTGCCGAGATCTGCAAACGCGCCGCCGTCTGGCGCTAGCTGGTCAATCAGCGGAACGGCGACAAGAGCGTCGAGCAGGTGGCGCGACGCTCGCTCACTCTCGCTCTCAATTCGGGTCAGATTGATGAATGGATTCCACGCATCCAAGAGTCGTAAGTGTGCAGTGAGAACGTTGCGCTCGGACTCGCTGAGCGGTGGGAGCGGCGCCGCTTGGAGCAGCGCATCAAGAGCGTCAAGAGTGGCTCGCTCCGTTGCTGGGAGTTCGTCAGGGCTCGTTGGGAGCGGCTGGCGTTCGCTCAACCACGCTTCTCGCTCGGTCGCGCTGGTCGGCCCATGGAGCGGCGCACCACATCAAGGACCTCTTCAACGTACTTGTCTGCCTCACCCTTCTCCACCGCGCTCTTCACGCACCCACGCACGTGGTCTTCCAGGATGAGCAGTCCGAGCGCATCTACTGCCGCGCGAAGCGCAGCGATCTGTTGAAGGATGTCAACGCAGTACTCTTCACCATCAACCATCCGCCCAATGCCGCGCACCTGGCCTTCAAGCCGACTGAGGCGGTTCATCAGCACCTTACGGTCCTTGGTGTAACTGTGTCCCGTGTGTTCATCCATACCCTGGGAGAGTATCCGATCTGACTCGATGCTACGATGCAAAGCCGATGGAGACTTCAGTCGGAGCCCGCCCCTTCGCACATCGGAGCGAGGCGGAGTTTGCTCAGATCCTTGACTTCTACGGGATCCGTTGGGAGTACGAGGCGACCACATTTCCGCTGACGCATGACACCGATGGGCGTGTCGCCTCGCGCTTCGCCCCCGACTTCTACCTCCCGGACGTAAATCTCTGGGTTGAACTCACCACCATTCGACAGGCGCTCATGCGACAGAAGCGGAGAAAGCTGCGGCGCTTCGCCGCCCTCTATCCTGACCTTCGAATCAAGCTCCTTGGCGCGAGCGACATCAAGGCACTGATGTGGAAGTATCAACGAAGCGCGCGTGGGGTTGTTGGGCCCTCTGGGTCAACGACACCGTCACGGAAGCGTCGGGAGAGAGTTGGAGAGGCGGCCGCATGAGCAGCGAACGAAGCAACAACCCGCATGATGATATTGAAGAAGTGCTCATTGATGAAGCGGCAATTCAGGCACGCGTACGGGAACTCGGCGCAGAGATTGCATCGGCATATGGTGGAGGAGAGCCACTCGTTCTCGTAAGCGTGCTCAAGGGCTCGCTCATCTTTGTGGCAGACCTCATGCGTGCAATCCCAAGCAATGTGGTCATTGACTTGATGGAGGTCTCTTCGTACGGCGGTGGCAACACGGAGTCGAGTGGCACCGTGCGAATCCTGAAAGACCTCTCAGGAACCATTGAGGGGCGAGACGTCCTGATTGTGGAGGACATCATTGATACGGGACTCACCTTGAACTATCTGATGGGCTACCTCGGCGGAAAGAGTCCACGTTCAATTCGCATTGTGACGCTGCTCAATAAGCCGGCACGCCGCCTGGTTGACTTGAAGGTTGACTGGACCGGGTTTGAGATCCCCGACAAGTTTGTCGTTGGGTACGGCCTCGACTTCGGTGAGAAGTACAGAAACCTCCGGTACGTTGGCGTGCTGAAGCGCGAGCTCTACGCCTCTGCGCTCGGTGAGTCTTAGTTCGGTGAAGCCGATCGGCCGACTCCAAACAGGGGCGGGAAACCTGCGCAGCCGCAGTAACGGACGGCGCTTGAGCGGCTTTGGCGCCATCCTCGTGGTCCTTGGCGCGCTCCCCTCGTGGTGGACGCTTGGCGGCGGCGGCACCCCCGCCATCACCGGGAACGCGTTTGATTCAATTGGCGTTTTTGCCTTCTTCAGTGCCCTTGCGCTCCTTGCCATTCTCATCGCACCAGATGCGGTGGGGGAGCAGCTTCCAATCGATGCCTGGCCCCTTCATGTTGGGCTTGTTTGTGCCGCAAGCCTCGCCTTCCTGGTGGCCGCGAGCGAGGCGGCCATTCGCGCAACTGGAAGCGAACTATCTCTCGCTGTGGTCTTCGCCCCACTCCGCGCCCCAGGGCTCTGGGTCACCCTGTTTGGTCTCGGTACATGGATCGCTGGCGTCGCACAGATTGTTGACGCCCGCGACGATCGGTAGCCACTTCACTCTCGTCTTCCACGAGGGGGTTGAGCACACATTATCCAAGCCCCTCGCCCCTCTGTTAGGGTGGTTAGGTGCAGCCGTGCGCTCCGACGCGCGGGCAGGTGCCAATCAGGTGCCGCCCCGTCGTAGCAGCGCACGCCACAACATCTACTACGAGACAGATAAAGAGGTACACACACCATGAGTCGTAACGTCGCAGTATTCGTTGACGTCGCAAACGTCTTTTACGCAGCCAAGGCGGCCGGAGTTGACATTGATTACGTCACGCTCCTCAAGACCATCACCGCAAACCGCGATCTGATTCGCGCATACGCGTACACCGGACTTGATCCAGATAACGAGAACCAAAAAGCATTTCACAACTTCCTTGACCGAAACAACTACAAGGTAGTCAGCAAGGACGTCCGAAAGTATGGCGACGGTCGCTTCAAGGCGAACCTCGACATTGAACTTGTTGTTGACCTTGTGCGCCTTGCGCCAAAGCTTGACATTGCTGTTGTGATCTCCGGAGACGGAGACTTTGCACCAGCGATTCGTGCCGTTCAAGATATGGGTGTTCGCGTGGAGGTGGTGAGCTTCCGAGCAAATACCAGCAGCGATTTGGTGGACGTTGCTGATCAATTCATTGAGATCACATCCATTGCAAAAGTTGAGGCAGGCGGTTCGCGCAGTGGCCGTCGCGTTGCCGTTGACGGCGACGAAGACCTCTCCATGACAGAGGTCCCCGATAAGCAGTCGGAAGCTCCGGCGCGACCACGTCGCACCCCTGAGCCACGCGAAGAGCGTGGACGCTCGCGTCGAGGTGGTGTTGGGCGGTCAGCCCCCGTTCGCGGTCGCACGGGCGCAACGGTGCGCGTTGGTGGCAGCGTCATTGACGCAGATGCCATTGAGACAATGTCACTTGATGACCTTGAGCCGAGCGACCTTAATCGACCAGGCGTTGGCCAAGAGCACGAACACGACACAGGCGACGCACCACGTCGCCGACGACGACGTGGCGGACGCGGACGTGGCGGACGCGGACGTGGTGAAGAGCTTACGGATGCACCACGAAGCGGCGCGCCCCTCGCCGGCTCCGCATATGACGGACCGATCGAGACGATGTCGCTTGCAGATCTTGACGGCGGCGTCTCTGGCGGCGTGCCCGAGTACATGCGCAGCGAACGTCGCGGCTCTGCACAGCCTTCGGGCGCATCGCGACGAGCACTCGGCTCTGGCCCATCACGAATCGCGGACGAGGTTGCTCGATCGCAGCGTGACGGTTCTAGCCGCTCCAACATGTCGGCTGGCATGGAGAGCGAGTCGGTTCCATCCGACGTTGCGGCACTCTTGCGCTCGCAGCTTGAGGCCACTGGTCGCTCCGCTGACAGTGCTCCTGCGTTGAGCGGGAAGGACGCCCCAACAGGTGGGCGCACGCGCGCCAAGGCGAAGCCTGCAGCGAAGAAGCCTGCCGTAAAGAAGCCTGCAGCGAAGAAGCCTGCAGCGAAGGTGGCGCTGGTCAAGAAGCCAGCTGCACGACCAAAGAGCAAGAGGTAAGAGGCGAGCCGAATGGCGAAGGCGGTGTCCGCGCCGGCCAGTCAACCTGACGCAGCCACACGCCCGCCTGCACGCTTCGCAACTCGTGGTCACGATGCGGCCGCGTCGCGCGTCGCGCAGCTCTTAATTGGGGTTCCACCACACGCCCTGCTGATCGTGGGGCCACGTGGCGCGGGGGCGGGAACGCTTGCGCGTGACGTTGCGGCAACACTCCTTTGCATAAGCCCGCAGAGCGGCGGCGCCTGCGGGGAGTGCCGCGCATGCAGGCTGGTGGCGGCTGAGAGCCACGCAGATCTCGCACGAATCTCGCCGAGCGGCGCCGCCGATGAGATCGGCATCACGCCAATTCGCGAACTCGAGGCGAGCCTCGCCCTCCTCCCCGTAGAGGGTGGGCGCCGCGTCGCGCTCATTGAGCGCGCAGATCGGATGAGCGAACCGGCACAGAATGCGCTGCTGAAGACCCTTGAAGAGCCTCCCGCACAAACACACATCATCCTCGCCGCCGCGGAAGACTCCTCACTCCTGCCAACCATTCGCAGCCGTTGCGCCGTCATCCGCCTCGGCCTCCCAGATTCAGCTGCTGCAAGCGAACTCATCGCCACACGACTCGGTCTTGACGCTGCAACCGCCACGCGACTCCTTCGCATGTCTGGCGGTCGTCCAGGGCCCCTGATTGACGCGGGGGCGAGTGGAGATGCTGCGCGTGCGCACGCCGCACTACGACGCCAGATCTTGGATTTTGTTGGCGTTGCACCGCACGCACGGCTTCGCCAACTCCCCGCCTTGATTGCCGACGCGAGCGCGATCCTCTCCGTCGCCATCGTGGACGGCGAAGAGGGAGGAGCAGAGGAGGGTGGCGAACCTGAAGGTGCTGATCTTGCACCGGAGAGCGCGGCAACCAGCACAAAGAAGAGTCCAGCAAAACGCGCGGGAGGTAAGCCAACGCCAGCGGAGCGACGCGCAAACGCAAAAGCACTTCTCCATCTATGGCGCGGCGTCGCGCGCGATCTTGCACTCGTGGCCTCCTCAGCGCCGGCATCCGTAGCGTTTCCCGAAGATCTCGATGAGTTGACCCCTGTTGCCGCGCGTTGCGCACAGACCACATGGCGTGACGCACTCATTAGTCTGGATCGCGCACTCGCTGCGCTACGCCGCAACGGCAACCCCGAGTTGCTCCTTGATGCGATCGCGCTTCGCTGGCCACGCGGATGAACCACCTCGCTCCGCATCAGGAACTCTTCAAGCAACTGGTGACGCTTGGTGAGAGCGTGACTGACGCGCTGGACTATACCCAGCTCATTAGTACGAACGGCGAAGATGAACTAGGGAAGACGCTCACCGCACTCGGCGAACGTGAACTCTCTTCCGTTGCACATCGGGGCCTTGACGCGCTGCGCGCCGCGGGTGAGCGCGTGGTGACGGCGAACGATCCGCACCGCGCCATTGACTGGATCGCAACGTATCCTCGCCTCCTCACCACGCTACTAGTCGCTGCACTGAACCCAAAGGGACTGCCGAGCGACCAGAGCGCAAACAGCGCAAGTGGCTCATCAAGCGCTACGCGAC
>JAUMDJ010000121.1:0-2880 GCA_032121895.1 Chloroflexota bacterium
ACGCCGTAAATGCGAATCGATGGCTTCAGTGCGCGAAGTGCGACGGCGGCACCGCAGAGCATGCCGCCACCGCCGAGTCCGCCGATCACCACATCCGCTTCGGGGAGTTGATCAAGGATCTCGGCGCCGAGCGTGCCGTGTCCTGAGATGACATACGGGTCATCAAACGGGTGTGCATCAAAGAGTCCGAGCTCCTTAATGAGCTGATCTTTCAGGAGTGCTGCCTCGCCCATCAAACCGTCAACAAGGTGCACGGTTGCGCCATACGACTCGCACGCGGCGATCTTTGCGGGGACGGCGCTGCGCGGCATTACGACGTGGACTGGCACCTTGAATTCGCGCCCCGCCCACGCGTATGCCGCGGCGGCATTGCCAGCACTGAAGGTGATCAGGCCGCGGCGCTGCACTTCTGCTTCACCAAAGTGCTCGACCATGTGCGTCACCCGATTCAACATGCCGCGCACTTTGTAAGAGCCGGTGCGCTGCAGGTGTTCTGACTTCAATCGAATGCGACCGTCGCCAAGGAGTGGTCCCCCGCTTCGGCGCAGTGCTTCCGCTGCGCCAATGGAGCTGAGGAGTGGGGTGACATGCAGTCGGCCCGCGGTTCGCGCCGCCGCTCGCTTCACCGCAGCAAGGTCCATGGTGAAGGGCTTACCCGTGAGCGCATCAAGGGTAGGAAGTGCGGGGGCGGCGGGTCGTGTCTCAGGCATGCACGAACGGTAGCCCACGACTCAAACGCGTGCGACGCGGTACCGTGCCGAGATGAGCCTCCCTGAGATTCGACGCGCAACGGTCGAAGAGATCCTCCCCCTTCGAAGCGAAGTGCTTCGTGGTGGAGGGCCACTTGAGCGCGCGCTCCTCCCCGGAGATGAAGAGGGACTCGGCGTGCACTGGGGTGTGTGGTTGGGTGGCCTCCTTGTGGCGTGCGTCTCTCTTTATGAAGTCACCTCCGACAGCGGGGTGCGGAGCACCCAGCTTCGCGGCATGGCCACCGCACCAGGCCTGCGCAGCCAAGGACTCGGCGGTGCACTCCTTGAAGCGGCACTCACAGAGTGGGAGGGGCGTGAGGGTGCCGCCCGCCCACTCTGGTGCAACGCCCGCATCCGCGCGGTCCCCTTCTACGAGCGACACCGCTTCGTCGGGGAGGGGGAGCCGTTTGATTTTCCTGGAGTAGGCGAACATCTACGGATGACGTACCTCGGGAGCTCCTCGTGATCGGCGCCCTCTACGGGATCCTTGCCGCCTTCTCCTGGGGCGGTGGGGACTTTGTGGGCGGCATTGCGAGTCGTCGCCTCCCCACCTTCTTTGTGGTCGCCGCGAGCCAAAGTGTGGCGCTAGGCATTCTTGTCCCAATTGCGCTGCTCAGTGGTCAATCGATTCCAGATGGCGCCACCTTGCAGTTGACCGCTATCGCGGGAATCACGGGTGGGACAGGCGTGCTCTCCCTGTATCACGGCTTTGCGCACGGAAAGATTTCCGTGGTTGCAAGCATTGCAGGGACACTTGCCGCGCTGATCCCCGTCGCTGTTGCGCTTGCGGGCGGAGAGACGGCCACGCCGTTACGCCTCGCAGGATTTGGGCTCGCGATCATCGCGATCTACATCGTCTCTACAAGTGCCGACGCGAACACGGCTAACGCTGGTGATCCGGGTGCACACCCAGATGCATCAAGTGGGGCGGCCGCGTTTGGTGGAGCACTCTACGGCGTAGCTGCTGGCCTCTGCTTTGCGGGCTTCAGTCTCCTCTTCGCTCGTGTTGAATCTGAGAGCACGCTCTGGCTGCTTACTGGGCTGCGCGTTGCAAGCGTGAGTGCGCTCGTCAGCCTCTTCTTGATTGCACGCGCGATCGGCCGGCGCCCACCTGGCGCCGAAGAGATTCGACCTGGCGCAATCCCAACCGGACGTCGCGGTCGCATCGCACTGGTCCTGACACTCGCGGCGGCGGGGAGTGGTGACACGCTCGGCAATCTCTTCTTCCTGTTGGCGTCACAAGAGAGCGGCGTTGCGGTTGCGGCCGTCTTCACCTCCATTGCGCCAGTGACCACGGTCCTCTTTGCCGCCGTCATCTTGCGTGAACGCATTGGACTCCGCCAGGGGATCGGGATCGCCCTTGCAGGGGCGGCCACGCTCGCGATCGCAGCAGGCGGTGTTGTCTAAGCAGCCATATGGCGGCGGAACGGGTCGGCGCGCTCTGTAACAAGCGGGTAGAATTCCCCTCCCATGACAACTGCCCCTCACGCCATCCGCTTCGACGCAGTTACTGGATCCCTACATGTTGACGGTCGAAGCATTCCTCTGACCGGCATAGAGAAGCGCATCGTGGCGCTCTTCTTTGAACGCCTTGGCGAGCCGATCACGCATCGAGAGATTCGAACCAAGGTGTGGGGGGAGAGCTGGAGTGGCGGAGACGAGGCGCTCCGTGTGGCGATCAACCGCCTCCGCAAGAAGTTTGAGGGGAATCAGCGTAAGCCTGAGATCCTCGTTAGCGTGCGTGGCGTTGGGTACCGAATGGCTGGATACATCTCGCGCTAACGTGTGCGCGCTAGAGCGCGAGCAGGAGCGGCTTCAGGAACTGACTCTCGATCACCAGCCCGATGTAGGCGATGGGGAGACTCGCAAAGAGTCCAAGTAGTGCAGACCAACCTGAGCGCGTAGTGGTCGTGCCGTCTGCCGATGGCTGCGGAACGATCAGATACGTCAGTAGACTCCCGAAGGTTGAGGTGCAGAGGACCACGAGTGCAGCGGCCTCCGTGCGCAGATCTCCCCCGCCAACGATCAGTGATGGTGAAACGCCGTCCATCAGCGCACGCTCAACATGAAGGTCATACGCCAGATAGATCAGCATGAAGACGAGCCCACTTCCTCCGCTTGCGAGCACTGC
>JAUMDJ010000122.1:0-1576 GCA_032121895.1 Chloroflexota bacterium
GCTTTCGCAGCGAGGAGTCCCTGGTTTGCCGTGAAGATGAGGGTGCAGTTGGTCTTGATCCCCTCGCTCTTGAGGCGGCTGATGGCGGCGAGGCCGTCTGTAGTCATTGGGACCTTCACCACAATGTTTGCAGCGATCTTCGCGAAGGCGAGCCCCTCCTTCACCATGCCGTCTGCATCGTCGCTGATCACCTCAGCGGAGACCGGACCCTTGGTGAGCCCACAGATATCCTTCAGAAGTTCCTCGTATGAGCCACCCACCTTGGCGTAGAGCGACGGGTTCGTGGTGACGCCATCAACGATCCCCCAGCTAATGCCAGTCTTGATCTCGTTGATGTCTGCCGTGTCAAGGAAGAACTTCATGATGCTGCTCCTGTTCCGTTGCTGCGGGTTGCAGCCTTATGGGCGGCCGCCTCAATCGCCTTGCGGCGCTCTGCCTGTACCGCCTCATCATCGCGCACTCCAACCATTCGCGGGGTGTAGGCGGCCAGGCGGCCCTCCTTGAGCGCCAGGGCGGCACCAACGAAACCATCAAAGAGCGGATTCGGCCGAAGCGGACGGCTGGTGAATTCAGGATGGAATTGGCTGGCAACAAACCACGGGTGATCCGCGAGTTCAATGATCTCCACAAGGCGCCCGTCTGGCGAGACGCCCGAGAAGTTCATCCCAGCCGCCTCAAGTTGTGGCTTGAAGCGATTTGCCACCTCAAAGCGGTGGCGGTGCCGCTCGTAGGCAATCTCTGAGCCATACACGGTTGCGGCGCGCGACCCTGAGGCGAGCTTTGCTGGATAGAGGCCGAGCCGCTGGGTGCCCCCCTTCTCCTCCACGCCGCGCTGGTCTGGCGTGAAGTCAATGACGGGGTGCTTCGTGAACATGTCGAACTCTGTGGAGTTTGCGTCAGCGGAGGCGAGCGTCTCGCGGGCAAACTCAATCACCGCAATCTGCAGCCCAAGGCAGAGTCCAAGATACGGAATTCGCTCGGTGCGCGCCGTGTGTGCCGCGCGAATCTTCCCCTCAATCCCTCGGTATCCGTACCCGCCTGGAACAAGCACGCCGTGTGCGCCAGCGAGTTGTGCGGATACGTGTGCAGGATCTGCATCATCAAGCTGCTCCGCGTTGACCCAGCGCACGCGCACGTCCACACCGTGAGCCCAGCCTGCGTGCCGTAGTGCCTCAGTCACGGAGAGATATGCGTCAGGGAGTTCGGTGTACTTGCCAACGATCGCAATCTCAAGAGCCGGCTTCTCAGCAACGATGGAGGCCACGAGCTGCTCCCACTTGGTGAGGTCAGGGACGGATGCGCTGATCCCAAGTTCGCGAGTGAGAAGGTCGCCAAGGCCAAACTTCTCAAACTGCAGCGGCACTTCATAAATGGTTCGCGCCGTGGTGGCAGGAACAACCGCCTCTACAGGAACGTCGGTGAAGAGGGCAATCTTCTCGCGCACGTCATCAGGGACCGGATGATCAGCGCGGAGAATGATCACGTCAGGCTGGACACCGCTACCACGCAACTCCTTCACTGAGTGCTGCGTTGGCTTCGTCTTCAACTCGCCAGTTGCTGCAAGCTCTGGGAGGAG
>JAUMDJ010000123.1:0-3212 GCA_032121895.1 Chloroflexota bacterium
CAGACGCTCAGCCTTGAGATCCGCCAGGGCGAACTCTTCGGCTTCCTCGGCCCGAATGGCGCTGGGAAGAGCACGGCAATCCGAACGCTGCTCGGCTTCCTCCACCCCACGAGTGGCTCGGCGAGCGTGCTCGGCCTTGACGTGGTGAAGGATTCGGTGGCGATTCGCCGCCGCGTTGGCTATCTCCCGTCTGGCTTCGCCGTCTACGACTATATGAGTGGCCGGGAGTACCTCGACCATATGCGTGCACTTAGCGGTCGACCCTCGCTCCTGCGGCATCGCATCATGGAGGCGCTTGAGCTGAGCGACACCATCTTGAAGCGACCAGTGCGCGACTACAGCCGTGGGATGCGTCAAAAGATTGGTGTCGTCCAGGCAATGGAGACGGATCCTGAACTCTTGATCCTTGACGAACCGTCTGAGGGTCTTGACCCACTGATGCAGCGATCGCTTCAAGAGCTGCTCCTTGAGCGCGTTGGGCTCGGACGCACCGTCTTCTTCAGCAGCCACCTGATCAGCGAAGTTGAACGCATCTGCAGCCGCGTGGCAATCGTTCGCGGCGGTCAGCTCGTTGCGCTTGAGAGCGTTGAATCACTGGTGCGATTCCGCCGGCGTCGCATTGAGGCACTCGTGGCGCGCAAGCCACTTCGCCTCACCGCTACCGCGGGGATCAGCAACCTGAAGATCACCTCCGAAGGTAAGACCGGCGTTCGCATCAGTTGTGACGCGGAGGCGGCGGCGATCCCGAACTTCATCAAGCGACTGCAGTCTGCAGGGTTGCGCGACCTGCTCGTTGAGGCGGCAAGCCTTGAGGAGGCGTTCATGTCCTACTACGGCAACAGCACCCGTAACACCGTGCAGATGGCGCCTGAAGTTGCGACGCCGATCAGCCGCACCCGACGCGCGCCGGCGAAGCGAACAACCACAACGCGCAAGGTCACCAAGCGCCCGGCAGCGAAGCGCCCAGCAGCGAAGCGGAAGAGGTCGCGATGATCAACCTTGTTCTCCTTCAACGCCTCGTTCGTGGACACCGCATCCGCCTGATTGTTGGCCTTGCCGTTGTGGTGCTCTGGTCGCTCCTCTTCCCCGTGATCTACAAGGCATTTGTCGATCAGCTTGATGGCCGACCCACCCCACCGGGGAACTTCTCCACGCTCTCGGGAACGATCTCCGTGGGCTTCATTCATCCAATCTCCATCGCGCTCTTTGGGATCTTGAGTGCCGGACTCACCGTTGGCTCAATCAGTGGCGAACGCCAGCGCGGAACGCTGGAGCTCCTCCTCAGTCGACCGATCTCGCGGCGCACGATCATGGCCACGATGATGCTGGAAGGATGGATCGGCGCAACGCTCGCATCCGCCGCCTACGTGCTCGGGACCATCATTGGCGCACAGATCGCGGGGGTGACCAGCGAGCTTGTCTTTGAACAACTCCCCGCACTCTTCGCTGCAGGAACGCTCTTTTGGGGCTCAATCGCTACGTTCGCGATCGCGGCAAGCGGCACTTTTGATCGCACGCCACCCGCGATGGCAATCACTGTCGGACTGATCATGGCGAACTACATTGTGGAGGTCCTTGGATCATTCTGGGATGTGATGGAGCCCTACCAGTTCCTCTCGCTCTTCAATCACTTCTCACCAGAGGGCATCCTTGACCAGACGGCCGATCCTGCGGAGGCGCTGATCTTTGTCACACTCGCTGCCCTCTCCGCCGCGTGGGCGTTCTACAAGTTCCCTCGCCGAGACCTCGCCGCTCCTAACTGATCAACCGCAGCGCGCTGCGCTGCGGAGAGCATTGCGAGCCGCTAGACAATCCGCGAGAAGAGTTCGTTGCTCAAGAGTCGGCCGCGCAGCGTCAGCTGCACTCGAGCGCTGTCATCAGGGTGCGCGCCGAGTAGTCCGTTTGACTCACCCCAGGCCAGCACGTCGCCAAAACCAGCACGCATCACGTCTTCGCGATTCACGCCGTCTGACATGCGCAACGAGAGGACTAGTCCCTCCGCCACTGCGTCGTGTTCGCTGAGTGGCGCATCCACGCCACCAGGCGGCAGATCTCCTGCATGCAACGAGGCCTCCCACGCATCTAAGTTCGCCGAGTTCCAACGCCGCGCAGTTCCATCAAATGCGTGCGCACCTGGTCCGACCGCCTCCACCGCAGCGCGCTCCCAGTAGAGCTGATTGTGGCGCGAACGATGCCCAGCACGGGCCCAGTTACTGATCTCGTACCAGTTAAATCCAGCGACAGGAAGTGCGGTGTCGAGCAGTTCCAGCTCCTCCGCGCCGCGTTCCTCATCTTGTGCGGCGGCGGCGCGCGTGCGCCACGCAAGCGCACCGGCGGGTGTGGCGAGTCGATCGTCCGCGTTGCCAGCGTCAGCCCCTTCGGTGGCGAGGGTGAGCGCGTAGACGCTGATGTGATCTGGGTTGAGCGCGATCGCGTCGCTCAGCGACGTCGACCACGACTCCAGAGAGACGTCGGGGAGATCAGCGAGTAGATCAATGGAGACGCTCGTCGCACCCGCGGCGCGTGCCGCCGCCACACTCTCCACCACATCGCCTGGACCGTGACGGCGGCCAAGGTCGCGCAGTGCCGCAGTGTTCATGCTCTGCACGCCAATACTGAAGCGCGTCACTCCCGCCTGGACCGCAGCGCGCGCATCACCGCGTTCGTCAGCTCCTGGGTTGCACTCAAGGGTCACCTCTGCACCGTCTGCAAGGCCAAACCGATCACGCACGCGCGCGATCAGCGCAGCGAGCGCCTCCTCAGGAAGGAGCGAGGGTGTCCCGCCACCGAGATAGAGACTTTCGAGCGGCGCGCGAGTGCCGTCACCTGTACGCAGCGCGCTGCCGACTGCTCCAAATGCTTTGTCGTTCGCGGTGGCGCGCAGATCAATCTCGCGCTCCACCGCCTGCAGGTATCCACCCATCCGCGAGCGCGGTCCGAAGGCGGCGGCGCCTGCAATCACCACAAAGTCACAGTAGGGACAGAGCGAGCGACAGAAAGGGACGTGAAGGTAGAGACCGCGAGGTGGCTGCGGACTAATCACTATCGGTGCGAAGCACGGCGAGGAAGGCCTCTTGTGGGATCTCTACTGAGCCGACGCGCTTCATCCGCTCCTTCCCCTCCTTCTGCTTCTCAAGCAACTTTTTCTTTCGCGTGATGTCTCCGCCGTAGCACTTGGCGAGCACGTTCTTGCGCACCGCCTTCACCGTCTC
>JAUMDJ010000124.1:0-3630 GCA_032121895.1 Chloroflexota bacterium
CGAGACTGATCCTGAAAGTCCGGAAGGGAAACGCGCGAAGCGTGCGGCTCGCGCCGCAGAGGCACACAGTCACTGATCTGCGGCTCCTGTTGATTGGGAGTGGCGGCTTCGGCGTGCCAGCATTTGACGCTCTCCACGAGAAGCACGAGGGGAGTATTGCCGCCGTGATCACTGCCGCACCGCGGCCTTCGGGTCGAGACGGTGCGCTCGTTGCAACCCCAGTCGCATCGTGGGCGCGGGAGCGCGATCTGCCACTCCTTGAAGTTGAGCGACTCCGCGCCCCCTCCACGCAGGAGACGATCGCTTCTCTCGATGTAACCGTGGGCCTGCTCGCAGACTTTGGGCAGATCGTTCCTGCTGAAATGTTGCGCTCGGTTCCGCGAGGGATCCTGAATCTTCACCCTTCACTTCTTCCTGCGTATCGTGGCGCCGCACCGATCCCTGCAGCCATCCTGGCTGGCGATCAAGAGACTGGAGTGAGTACCATCCTCATGGATGAGGGGCTGGATACAGGGCCGCTCCTCGCAGTGCAGCGGCATCAGTTGCGTGGCGACGAGGACGCACCGCTTCTTGAGGCGCAACTCGCGCAACTGGCGGCGGACGGCATTGTAGGGACGCTGGACCGATACCTTTCAGGGGAGATCGTTCCGAGCGCTCAGCCTGCAGAGGGTGTTTCTCTGACGCGTCGTTTGCAACGGTCGGACGGTGAGGCTCTGGCGACCTGGACGGCAGAGCACGCACACCGGGCATGGCGCGCGTACCGCCCATGGCCTGGTGTCTGGATCAGCCTCGCCCCAGCGCTCGAGCGGTTGAAACTTGATGTGATTGGTGCACCGCTCGCCGAGATTGACGTCCCGCTGGGAGGCTTCCTCGTGCATGAGGAGGTCCTCCTCCTCGGACTGAAAGGGGGCGCCCTCCCACTCCTTGAAGTGACCCCGATGGGCGGGCGCCGCATGAGCGGAACTGCGCTGATTCACGGCCGACCGGAGCTTCTCGCTCCGCATGCGAGAATCCGCTCATGAGCACCGCAGCATCACCCCTCCCCGCGATCAGTGATCTTGATCCGAGTGCGGTTGCGCAACTTGTTGCCGATCTTGGACTTGAGAAATACCGCTCGGCTCAGATCCTTGATGCGATCTGGCGCTCTGATGCCACGACCTGGTCGGAGGTCACGACGCTGAGCCGACGAGCGCAGGAGGCACTTGCTGGTGTCGCCCGCTTCTACTCCGCAGAGCAGCTCGAACGAGAAGATGTTGAGGACGGGGCAACGAGCAAGCTCCTGATCACGCTCAGCGGTGGCGCGAAGGTTGAGGCGGTGCTGATGCGCTATCCGCCAGATCCACGGCGCGGCCGCGGAGAGCGAGCGACCATCTGCGTCTCAAGCCAAGCAGGGTGCGCGGTCGGCTGCCCCTTCTGCGCCACGGGTGAACTTGGCTTTACCCGCAACCTGACCGCTGGCGAGATCCAAGATCAGGTGCGTCGCGCGCGACAGATCCTTCGAGGCGAAGGGCGGGAGCTCACGAATGTCGTGTTCATGGGGATGGGGGAGCCACTCCAGAATCTTGACCCGGTGCTCGCGTCAATTGACGGCCTCACCGACCCACTTCGGGGCGGGATCGGACAACGCCGAATTGTTGTTTCAACGAGCGGAGTGGTGCCAGGGATCGCCAGGCTCGCAAAGTTACGGCCTCAGGTGACGCTCGCCGTCTCTCTCCACGCCGCGCGCAATGCGCTGCGCGACCTGCTCGTGCCACTCAACCGTAAGTGGCCTGTAGAGGAAGTGATTGCAGCCGCAGCAGCGCATGCACGCGCAACAGGGCGACGGACCACGTTCGAGGTGACGATGATTGACGGCATCAACGACAGCCCAGAGGATGCCGCGGCCTTGGCACAACTGCTGCGGGGGAGCAGTGCACACGTCAATCTGATCCCAATGAATAGCGTCGCACACACACCATGGCAGGAGAGCCCCGCCGCACGTATTGAAGAGATCGCAGAGCAGCTGCGCGCCTCTGGCCTCTCGGTAACGGTTCGAAGAAACCGAGGTCGCGAAGCGGGTGCCGCGTGCGGTCAACTCGCTGCTGAACGAGCCGGCGCTCCAGCGCCAGCGGCAGTGGCCCGCCGCAGAGAGCTTCTGGTCGTAGCGAGCGCCGCCGCACTAAAGGGGGAGCGTTCACCGACACCACTAGCACCGTCTGGGCCACTTGGAGGGGTTGAGCAGTGACGCGTGGTGTTCAGATTGCGGCGAGCATCTTGAATGCGGATCTGGGTGCGTTGCGTGAAGCAGTTCAGGCGGCGGAGCAGGCTGGCGTTGACCGCATCCACCTAGACATCATGGACGGGCATTTTGTGCCGAACCTTACATTCGGGATCGCAACCGTTGAAGCACTGCGTGGGGTGACGTCACTCCCATTTGATGCGCACCTGATGATTGCGAACCCTGCACTCTGGGCGCCACGATATGCCGCAGCTGGCTGCCAGACGGTTGCCATTCACGTTGAGGTTCCAGAGCGCCATCAAGGGACCCTTGATGCCATCCGAACCGCAGGCGCACAGGCTGGTCTCGCAGCGGATCCAGGCACACCCGCCAGAGCCTTCGCAGCGCATGATGCGCATCTTGATTTTGCGCTCGTGATGACGGTGAAGTCCGGCTTCGGTGGCCAGTCATATCAGCCCGATGCAGCTGCGCGCATCAAGGAGATTCGAGGCCTGCTCGGTGCTGAGCGCCTCATTCACGTAGATGGTGGGATTCGGTCAAGCACCGCAGCTGATGCGGTCGCACAAGGGGGAGACGTCCTCGTTGCGGGTACCGCGATTTTCGGAGCGGCGCAGATGCGCGCAGCGGTAGAGGGGTTACGCCCAAAGGCGTAGCTGAGGCTTAGGCGCCCTTTGTTGCCGTTCGTCGGCAGGATGTGCAGACGAGCGCGCGCTTCATCGTCCCATTGGCGAGGACCATGGTCGGCTGGAGGTTGGCCCGGAAGCGTCGGTGTGCGCGTACGCGGTTCATCCCGACCGACTGGGGGTTGAACCCAGAGATCGAATCCTTGCCGCAGAGGACGCAGAAGCGAGCCATGACCTTCTCCTTGCTGTACTTGGCGCCCGAGAGGGACGCACCGCCGTTGGTGCCGTATCTTAGCAGGAACGCCGTAGGGCTGAGGGAGCCTTGGCTGAGGGAGGGAGTCATGCCGAGCGAGCGACAGCGAGCACCGCAGACGGGTCTACTTCTCGCCGCCCGCCACGCCCCCCTCTTCCGCGTGGCGGAGACCCGCGAGTGGGGCGCTCGATGAGCCGTAAGAGCTGGGACGGCGTGGAGCTGATGGCGGCCCTCCGGTCAGGCGCTGATCGGCTGGAGGCCCGCGTCGCGGAGGTGAACGCGCTCAATGTCTTCCCTGTCCCTGATGGCGATACGGGGACCAACATGCTCGCGACCCTCAAGGCGGCGATCGCTGAAGGGGAGGTGACGCTTGCAACGGGGGTCACATCAATTGACGAGGTCAGCGAAGCGGTTGCTCGCGGCGCGCTCCTGGGCGCCAGAGGGAATTCAGGGGTTCTGCTCTCGCAAATCCTGCGCGGACTACCTCAAGCGGTCAGAGGGCGGAAGCGCGCTCGCGCGGCAGAGATCGCAAACGC
>JAUMDJ010000125.1:0-2039 GCA_032121895.1 Chloroflexota bacterium
CGCAACTCGTGCTCGATCGCGAAGTGCTGGAGAAGACATACGGCGGCCACCTTGTCCCTCTCGCAGACGGGGGCGTCATGCTCCTTGATGACCCGCACCACTCACACGGCAGCCACGAGGGTCACGAATGAACCCGATCGACCTCCTCCTCGAGCCACTCGCCTACGACTTCTTCGTGCGCGCCCTCGTGGCGAGCGCGCTGGTTGGGGTGGCGTGCGCCGTAGTCGGCTCGTTCGTGGTGTTGAAGGGAATGAGCTTCATCGGCGACGCGGTGAGTCACGCAGCCTTCCCGGGCATCGTGATGGCCTACCTGCTCGGGCTCCCGATCATCCTTGGTGGCGCCGTTGCTGCGATCGGCACAGCGCTCGGTATTGGCGTACTGACGCGTCGCTCTGGGCTTCGCGCTGACTCAATCATTGGCGTCCTCTTTGCAGGGATGTTCGCGCTTGGCGTTGCACTCTTCTCGTCAATCCCAAACTATGTCGGTGATCTCTTCTCATTCCTGTTCGGCGATGTGCTCGGCATCAGCGTGTCAGACATGATCGCGTTGAGCATGCTCGTGGTTGCGCTCCTTCTTGTGATTCGTGCGCTGTGGAAGGAGCTCCTCTTTGCAACGTTTGATCCGCTCGGTGCAGGGGCCGCAGGGCTCCCTGTACGCCGCCTTGACGATCTCCTTCTCATCTTGATCGCTGTGACAATCGTGATCAGCCTTCAGGCAGTCGGTATTGTCTTAGTGGTGGCCATGATCACAACGCCTGCGGCGACGGCGCAGTTGCTCGTCAAGCGATTCGGCCAGATGATTGGAGTCGCCGCGCTCATTGGTGTGACCGCTGCGGTCGCCGGACTCTACCTCAGCTACGAGCTGGATCTTGCGTCTGGCGCTGCGATCGTCTTATTTGAAACTGCGCTCTTCCTAGTTGTCCTACTTGTCACGTCACTGCGCGGACGACGCACTGCGTAGGAAGCTACTGCGGAGTTAGCGAAGACCAGCGAAGAGATCGTCCTCAGGCAGCGTTGGTGCCACGTTCAGTCGATGGGCAATGAGTCGGTACTGCTCCCGCGCACCGAGTGCAATCTGATCCTCTTCGCTCAGCATTAGCAGTGGACCATCTGGCTTGATCTGCGTTGCGTGCGCCTGGATTGCACGGCGCTTTGCAGCGAGGTGTTCACGGATGTTGATGCGCGTGGTGATGATCTCGTCTGGGCAGGCCATGGCGGCGCGCCACGTGCGCCACTTCTCTAGATCTTCTGGTGTTGCATCTTTCGGCTCGCTCCACCACGATTCAATCCCGCGCGATTCAAGGAGTTCAAGTACGGCGTCACGTTGCGAATCTGGGATGCGGGTTTCGTAGAGTTTCTTCGGCGCCCACGCCGGCCCCGCTTCTGGTCGCCACGCTGGATCACCCGCCACCTCCCACGCACGACGCGCGATCTTGGCGGCGGCGATGTGGTCTGGGTGTCCATATCCACCAAAGTCGTCGTACGTAGCAATCACGTCAGGGCGCGCGCTACGGATCAGGCGCACCAGTGGTTCGGTTGTTGCGTCGAGGTCGGTGCTGACGTGTTGGTGGAATGAGCGTGGATCGGCATTCTCTTCGCTCCCTTCCATCCCGGAGTCGCGGTAGCCGAGGTTCTCCCATCGCTGCACACCGAGCGCACGCATCGCTGCGGCAATCTCGCCCATCCGCGTTTCGCCGAGCCGTTCGTGCTCTTCAGGCGTATCGCGCTCTGGGATGACAATTTCGCCAAGCTCGCCGCGGGTGCCCGTGACAACGATCACGTCGGTCGACTCGCCGCGCGCGGCGGCGTGCGTTGCTGCGTAGTGCGCCAAGGTGCCACCCATGCTGATCGTCTCGTCATCTGGGTGGGCGTGCACCGCCATCAGGAGAAGTCGTCCTTCGTTGTCCATGGATGCATCGTACGCGGGTACCGCAGGGAGGCGTTGGCGCAGGCGTGTGGGCTGTTAGGTCGGCTACCCTAGGGAGAGGAAGCCACAGAGAGCGCAGGGGGTTAGATGGCAGAGAAGAGCGTGCAGCGAT
>JAUMDJ010000126.1:0-6318 GCA_032121895.1 Chloroflexota bacterium
GCCGAGTGG
Organism: Chloroflexota bacterium; assembly: GCA_032121895.1. Taxonomy (GTDB): domain Bacteria; phylum Chloroflexota; class Limnocylindria; order Limnocylindrales; family Limnocylindraceae; genus Limnocylindrus. The sequence continues at coordinate 10 of JAUMDJ010000126.1, forward strand.
AACCTGGCGGCGAAGCGGAATCTCCGCGTCACCTGGCAGGATCTTCCGCATCAGCGAGCACCAAGAAAGTGCAGCGCCTCGGCCAGCTCCGACTCGCCAAATGACTCCCGGCCGCCCAACAGACCTGTGACACAAGCGATCGTTGCGAGATGTTCCCAGCCGCGTCCACTGATTCGATCCGTGTGCCCGCGTGCGTATGCGCGCAGAAGCATCGGGTCAACTCGTTTGGAGATTTCTCCTTCCACTGGCAGCGCAGCACGCGCCGTGGCGACCACCTCCCGTGCAGCTGCAGTTGTGAGGCCCCCTGTTGGCAGCGTGCTGATCGGTGCAACCGGTCGGCCGAGTCGAATACGTAACGCAAAGCGATCACGAATCGGCGCCGAGAGCGATAGGCTGCCGTGACGTCGTGCGCGGGGCGTGCAGAGACACGATCCGTCTAACGAATCTAGTTCGCCGCATCCGCACGGATTTCCTGTTGCAACAAGAAGTGCCGCTGCAGGAAACTGCTCTGATCGCCCAGCACGCGAGAGGCGAACCACCTGGCGTTCCAGCGGTTCACGAAGCGCCTCAAGCGTGTCACGACGAAACTCCCCGATCTCGTCAAGAATTAGCAGGCCTCGATGCGCCCAAGTGAGTTCTCCTGGTGTCATCCGTGGGCCACCTCCAATCAAACCTGCGACCGTGAGATCGTGATGCGGTGTGCGCAGCGGGGGTCGCGGTACTGGGGAGATGCGCCCCGCAGCTGAAGCGATTGCACCAACCTCAGTCGTCTCAGCGCTCGTGAGATCTGGCAGGATGCCGTGAAGTGCATGCGCCAACATGGACTTCCCAACACCTGGAGGTCCCTCAAGCAGCAGTGGGAGGCGTCCGATCGCACTGATTAACAGCGCGCGCGTTGCCATTGGCTGACCACGAATTGAAGAGAGATCTGGCGCGAGAACACGCTCCGCCTCGTTGTGCAGGTCAGCCACACCGCTGGATGCTGGCATCCGGTGGACAACTGGCGCAGCGCCGTGAAGTAAATCCACCGCCTCCCTCAGGGTCGAAACACCGTGTGCTGAAGCCCCAGCATGCGCACCGAGCTGCGCCGCGGTTTCCACTGGAAGGAGGAGGGTGCGCTCGTGATGTGCCACGAGTGGGAGGGCAAGCGGTAGCGCGCCCGGTACGTCGCGAACCCTCCCGTCAAGCGCGAGCTCTCCGAGCGCAGCAATCTGCTGGCTCGCGAGGCGCAGTTGACCACTCGCCGCAAGGATTCCGAGTGCAATTGCAAGGTCAAAGGAACCACCACTCTTTCGAAGGTCGGCGGGGGCGAGATTTACGGTGATTCGGCGTGCCGGCCAGGTAAATCCTGAGGAGCGGATGGCCGAACGGATCCGTTCGCGTGCTTCGCCAACCGCGGCATCTGGGAGCCCAACAATGCGTACCGCAGGGATCCCTGTGGCAACGTCAACCTCCACCTCAACGGGGGCACCGCGGATCCCAATAAGGGTGCTACTTGCAATGGAGAGTGGCATCGCGCCATCCTGCACACGAGGAAGTACGCACCGCGTACCAAGAGGCGTTTACGTCGCGAGGGCCTCAATGTGTGAGATGAGCGCCGCCGACCAGCCCTCAAGCTCGTCTGCGCGGGCTACCGCCTCCTCCAGGGGTACGAGCGCACCAGCGAGCTTCTCTCGCTCCCTCACCTGAATCTCAGGCGACGTGAGTAGCGCAAGGTAGACGACCCCGAGGTGCACACGACCAACATCATCACCGTCGTCATTGAGCAGCCCGAGCGGCGTGAAGCGGGGCAGTGCTGGCGTCGCGACCTCTTCGTTCCATTCACGCGTGAGTGCCGCCTCAATCCCTGTATCTGCGGCGCCAATATGCCCCCCAACACCAAACGAGGCGCGCCCATGAAGTCGGCGGTCGCTCGTCCCCTCGAGTCGATCCATCCAAAAGAGATGCGCGCGGTTCGTGGCATCCCGAAAGATCGCGATCGCGTAAGGGATCGGCTGCTTCCATTCGGGGTCCATCTCAAGCTCTCGGCGAGGACGCGCCTGCGCCGCCCCCTCAAGTCGTGCGATCTCCGCCTCACCCTCTTCGCGCGAAGTGAAGGCCCGAAAGCCACGCCATGCTCCGCGCGGGAGTGCGGTCGCCCGCGGAATCCCCCAGATCATCTCATCGGCTCCGCGTGCAAGTGGGTCGGGGCGCTCCGGACCTTGGCTCACCCAAGCTCCTCAAGCGTCTCACGAGCCTCAGCGAGACGTGCCCGGATATCAGTGCGTCCTACGACTGGGTCATTCTCCGCAGCCGCAAGGCGCGCATCCCATCGTTCGAGTTCGTCGCGGAGCGCACGAAGTCGGCGACGTACCTCCCGTGCATTCGTCGCCAGAATGTCGGCACCCATCTCATCGGAACCACGCGCGAGCCGGGTTGCAGAGTTCCATCCGCTACTTGCCAGAAGGTGCGAGACGCGCCAACCATCGACCGCCTTCCCTTGCTCCCCTTGCGACACAGCGCTTACCAGTGCCGCGGAGAGGAGGAGCGGGAGGTGGCTGACCGCCGCCGTGGCGGCATCGTGCAGATCGGCATCCATCATGATCGGCTTCGCACCACAACTGGATGCAAGCCGTTCAACAAGAGCGGCGGCACTGCTCGCGCCGTGGTGATCAGGGACAACGACCCAGGGACGACCAACAAAGAGGCTCGCCTCTGCCGCTCCGAATCCTGTCTCATGCTTCCCCGCCATTGGGTGTCCACCACAGAATCGCAGCGTTCGCTTCGCCGCTTCAGCCATGATCCACCGCTTCGTGGAGAGCACGTCGGTGATGACCGCCCCCTCCGCCAGACGACCGCTGCGCCTGCAGATCACGAGTTCCTCAAGAATGCTCGTCGCAGCGATCGGTGGTGCGCAGATAACGATGAGCGCGGCGCCGTCGACGGCTTCGGCGATCGTCCGCGCCACGTGATCGACCGCGCCCGCCTCAAGTGCCGCGCGCGGGCCTGCTGAACTCGGTGTCCAGGCGGCGATCTCGACGCCGGTCGGGTCAAGCGGGCCCACCCCCGCTGGATCCTCGCGAAGCGCCTTCGCGATGGAACCGCCGATCAGTCCGAGGCCGAGAAGTGCGATGCGCACGATGCGCTCAGCGGAGGGCCGCGATCGCGTCGAGCGCGCGAATCACTGTACGAATCCCGCCTTCAAAGTTTCCAAGATCCATCGACTCGTTCGGCGCATGCGCGTTGTCATCTGGCGGCGTAAAGCCGAGAAGCACCACTGGGAGTGAGAGCTCACGCTGGAAGAGCGCGGCGATTGGGATTGAGCCACCTTCTCTGATGTAGAACGGATCCGCACCGAAGGTCTCCTTCAACGCATTCGCGGCCGCACTCAAATACGGATCGCCGAGCGGGGTGAGGAACGGATATCCGTTACCGAGGTTCTGCACCTCAACCTGAAGCCCTCGCGGGGCAGCCGCCTTCAGTGCCGCCTCTACCTGCAGCGCAATCTTCGCTGGGTCCTGCGCGGTGACCAGGCGGCACGAGATCTTCGCGTGCGCGTGTGCTGGAATGATCGTCTTACTCCCATCGCCAGTAAAGCCGCCCCAGATCCCGTTTACATCGAGCGTTGGCCGGGCACCACGACGCTCTACGGTGCTGAACCCCGCCTCTCCTTGCGTCGCCTTGGCGTCAATCCCTGCGAGATAGCTGGCCTCGTTAAACGGGAGCGCGGCAAAGGCAGCGCGATCGTCTGGGGTGAGCTCCACAACATCGTCATAGAAGCCGGGCACGGTCACGTGACGGTTCTCGTCGTGTAGGGAGGCGATCATTGATGCGAGCGCGTTCGCTGGATTGATGACCGCACCGCCGTAGCTACCAGAGTGCAGGTCAACATCTGAGTTGCGCACGTCAACCTGCATGTAGGTGATCCCTCGGAGTCCAACCGTAAGGGCTGGACGATTCCCATCGAAGAACCCAGAGTCGCTAATGATCACGGCGTCGCCACTGCAACGCTCAGGATTCGCCGCCATCCAACGCTCTAGGTTGACGGAACTCGACTCCTCTTCCCCCTCAAAGAGATACTTCACGTTGACGGGAAGCTTGTCGCGCGTGCTCAAGAGTGCCTCGAGTGCGGCGAGGTGGATGAGGATCTGCCCCTTGTCGTCGGCCGAGCCGCGACCGAGCATGCGCCCATCGCGAACGATCGGCTCAAAGGGGCTCGTCTTCCAGAGATCGAGCGGGTCGCCAGGCTGCACGTCGTAGTGTCCATAGATGACGATCGTTGGCAGGTTCGGATCTTCAATGCGCTCGCCCACCACAATGGGGTGGCCGCCCGTCTCACTCACTTCGACGCGCTGAGCGCCGATCCGACGCAACTCCGCAGCAAGCCACTCTGCAGCCTTCCGGCAGTCAGGCGCATATTCAGGGATCGCCGAGACGCTTGGGATCGCCAAGAAGTCCGCATAGCGCTGCATCCGCTCCGCGTGCGCGGCAACGAGTTGCGCCTCTTCCGGGCCACTGAGTGGCACCCAGGCGAGCGTTGGTGCGTACGCCATTACGCGGGCTGCCCTGCGGCCGCCCCTCCAGTGGTTGGAGTGGAGCCCTTCGCCTTTTCGGCTGCTGCCGCCTCAACCTCTTCCTTCGTTGGGATGTTGACCCCAGCGGAGCGGAGCCGTGCGATCAGATCGGTGTACGCCGCCGGCTTCGGTGGCAAGTCGGCGAAGAGCGTCTCAAACGCCTCGCCCTCCACCGTCTCTTCCGAGATCAGCTTCGCCGCCAACGTATCAAGGCGATCGCGATGCTTCGTCAGCACTTCGCGCGCGCGTGCTGCGCCCCGGTCAATGATCGCGCGCACCTCTTCGTCAATCTGCTTGGCAACCGCATCGGAGTAGTTCTTCTGCTCCGACATCTCACGGCCAAGGAAGATCATCTCGTCTTGGCGACCGAGCGTGACCGTCCCCAGCTTCTCAGACATCCCGAATCGCGTCACCATCTTGCGGGCAAGATCGGTCGCCTTCTCAATGTCATTGGATGCGCCAGTGGTTGTATCACCAAACACAAGCTGCTCCGCAACGTTTCCGCCGAGCATCGCAGCGATCTTGTCTTCAAATTCGCTCTTGCTCTGCAGGTAGCGGTCTTCTGTTGGCAGGTTCATCGTGTAGCCGAGCGCCATGCCACGGCTGATGATCGTCACCTTGCTGACCGGATCGCACTTCTCAAGGATGCGTCCAACTACCGCATGACCACCTTCGTGATACGCGATGATCTGCTTCTCTGGCTCAGTGATGAGGCGGCTCTTCCGCTGTGGGCCAGCCATCACGCGATCCAGCGCTTCTGCAAACTCATCCATGCCAACCACGCGCTTACTTCGACGCGCAGCAAGGATTGCCGCTTCGTTCATGAGGTTCGCAAGGTCGGCACCAGAGAATCCTGGCGAACGACGGGCGATCTCTTCAAGGTTCACCGTCTTGTCGAGCGGCTTCCCCTTCACATGCACCTTCAAGATGGCGAGTCGACCCTTCAGGTCAGGGCGATCAAGGATCACCTGACGATCGAATCGACCAGGGCGTAGCAGTGCTGGGTCGAGCACATCAGGGCGGTTCGTTGCCGCAATGATGATGATGTTGGTTCCGGTCTCAAATCCGTCCATTTCCACCAAGATTTGGTTCAACGTCTGCTCGCGCTCGTCGTGTGACCCACCAAGCCCTGCGCCGCGCTGTCGACCCACGGCATCAATCTCATCGATGAAGACGATGCATGGGGAGTTTCGCTTCGCCTGATCAAACAGATCACGCACGCGTGACGCGCCGACGCCGACGAACATCTCAACAAACTCCGAGCCAGAGATGCTGAAGAACGGCACGCCCGCCTCACCAGCAACGGCGCGGGCGAGGAGCGTCTTTCCCGTCCCTGGTGATCCGATCAGGAGGACGCCCTTAGGGATCTTCGCCCCGAGCGCTTCGAATCGCTCTGGGAACTTGAGGAATTCAACGACCTCGGCGAGTTCGGCTTTCGCCTCTTCCACACCAGCAACTTCAGCAAACGTGACTGGCGTCTTGTTCGCCACGAACATCTTCGCCTTGCTCTTGCCGAAGCTCATCGCCTGGTTGTTCTGGCCTTGCGCGCTGCGCATCATGAAGATGAAGAGTCCGCCAATCAACAGCACGGGGAGGAAGGCGCTGATCAGCAGGCTGAAGAGCTGTCCTGAGTCATCGGGCGCTTTAGCGCCGAAGGTGATGCTCTCGGCGCTCTGTCCGCCCGCGGAGGCCGCGGTGAGCAGGTCGTTATAGACGTCTGTCAACTGCGTGGGGACCTGCACCTGGTAGTTCTCTG
>JAUMDJ010000127.1:0-3531 GCA_032121895.1 Chloroflexota bacterium
ACGCGATGCGCGTGGATGCTGCACGAGGAACCCTCTACATAGGTGGCGACTTCACCTCCGTACGAAGCGGATCGTCAAGCGTTCGGGCAAGCGGAATTGTGCAACTCAATCTCAAGAGTGGCCGATGGTCGCCAGTCGGCGGCGGGGTCAAGGGGGACTCTCCCGTTGTGAGAGCGCTCGCACTTGACGGGGGGAGCGGGCGACTCGCGGTTGCTGGGCGTTTCATCTCTGCAGGTGGAAAGCGCTCGCCATCCGTTGCGCTTTGGACTCCAGGGGATGGCTGGCGCGCGATCAACGCATCTGGCAGCACGCAGATTCAAGGTGAAGGCCACGCGGTCACGATCTCCGCCGCTGGCGCGGTGAGCGTCGCGGGCTACTTGACTGTTGGGAGTAGTCCCGCGCGTATTGCACGCTGGAGCCCCGAGTCAAACGCGTGGCGGGCGCTCGCCACGAGCGCAACGATCGCTGATGCGCCACGCGCTCTTTCGCTCACCCCGAGCGGTGAACTCGCCGCTGGCACAGGCGTCGGTTGGTATGGCGCACCGCTGATTAAGGAGAGCGCGTTGAGTGGCTACGGATGGGAGACGCTCGGCCAGGGGGTTCTACTGCCACGGAAGGCCACCTGGATCTCCGCGATGACTGAGACGCCAACCGGGGAGATCCTTGTCGGCGGCTCGTTCACGCAGGTAGGAAGTACATCGGCGCTACGAATCGCTCGTTGGAGCCCAACAGCAGACACGCTCGTGCCAATCGGTGGTGGGCTATCCACTGAACCCGATGCGCTCGAATCCTCAGTACATGCACTCGCATATGCAGCAACGCGACTTCGCGGTGGCCCGGGTGAGCCTGGTCGCCTCTGCATCTCTGCGTGGAGCCTGCCCGCCCCGCTCAGCAGCCCTCTCCCTAAGCTCACTGCGACTCGACGCACCATTCGCGTGGAGCCTGCAACCCCACTCTTGTCAGGCGTGAGTGGGTTTCGTGCGGTTGCCCGCGGACCAAACGGAGCGAGCAAGGCCTGCACGGCAACACGTGCCGACGGCAGCTGCACGATCTCAGGGTTGACACCCCGTACAACCTATCGGGTGACGATCCAGACGTACGCAATCCCTGCTGGCCCGGGCCCAGCCTCTGAAGTGGTGACGGTAAAAACGACGCGCTAGTACGTCCGCGCACGCCGTGCTAGAAGAAACGTGCGTGTGCTGCAAGCAGCTCGCTCCCAATCACCTCTGCCTGTTCGTATGACGTGATAAGTGGGTTGCGCGCGAGCGCGCGCAGAGCAGCGGCGCGGTCACGTGAAGAGGCAGCCGCCGCGGTGGCTACGCCAAATTCGCCAAGCTTCAGAATCAGATCCCTTCGCGCGCCGCCAAGTGGAGCCATTGGGATTGGCTGTGCGCCACCGGCGCTAACGTCACTGAGCGCTTCAATGACAAGGTCGCTTGGGAGGTCAGGGATTGCGCCGTTGTTGCGAACGTTGACCACAAGTCGTGCCGGACGCACATCAGTTAACGCCGCGATCAGATCAAGGGCGGCTGTTGAGTAGTAGGCACCACCTCGGCGCTCGAGTAGTTCAGGTTTGTGGTCAAGCTGCGGATCCCTGAACATCGTCAGTAGCTCAGACTCAATCCTCGCAACCTCACCTCCCCGAGTCCCTGCAGCACGCTGTTCAGCGAGTACGCGCTCGGCCTCACGGTAGTAACGCAGGTAGTAGCTCGGAACTGCTCGCTCTCGTTGTAACTCCTCTCCTGAAACGTTCGCAAATGCGGCAAGTTCGGCGTGGGCGTTTAGCAGGAGGCTCTCAATTGTTGACACTCCATCCACACGGATGTCGCGATACCAGGCAGCGTGGTTCAGTCCAGCCGATTCCACCTCAACTCGCTGCGGGTCCACCCCTAGGTGTGCAGAGACGATCCTCTGGACGCCAATGGCAACATTGCAAAGGCCAACCGCTCGATGCCCTTCACCGATCAGGGCCTGGCTGACGATGGAGACAGGATTCGCAAAGTCAAGGAGCCAGGCCGCCGGGCTTCGGCGCGCGAGCTCTTCTGCAATCTCAAGCGCTGGTGGAATGGTCCGGAGCGCACTCGCCCAGCCGCCCGGACCAACCGTCTCTTGGCCAATCACGCCGTGTTTGAGCGGGGTAGATTCATCAAGGAGGCGCGCGGCTGAACCGCCGATTCGGAACTGCAAGAGGCAGGCGTCCACTCCATCGAGGGCCTCTGCACGCGATGTGGTGAGGGTGAGTCGACCAGGCCATCCCGCTCGATCAAGCATCCTTCGTGCCAGAGCGCCAAGGATCTGCAGGCGCTCCGCATCCACGTCCATGAAGAGAAGCTCATCGAGCGGGACACCGAGCCGACCCTCTGCGATCCCTTCAATCAGCTCTGGGGTGTACGTGCTGCCTGCGCCAATGATGCTGATCTTCATCGTGGGCTCATCTTATGGTGAGGGGGCTGATACGGCTATTGTTTAGGGATGAGTGCGGCAGACGGAGTTCGACAGGAGCGCATCGAAAGTCTCAGCAACCCGCTCGTCAAGGAGTTGCGTGAGCTGCGCACTCGCAAGGGGCGACTTGAGCAGCGTCGCTTTATGGCGGAGGGGGAGCGGACGCTTGCTGAGGCGGCCGTTGGCGGCTGGCGTGCAGAACTGCTGCTGGTCGCGCCGGGTGCGTCGCGGAGCGTGGTAGCCGCTGAGCGCATCATTGACGTGACGGATGAGGTGCTCGTAAAGATCACCGGCCGCGACAATCCGCAGTCACACCTCGGCATCTTTTCGGAGCCGAGCGTCAGCGCGCGGAGTTTTGCTTCGATTGACTCAGCGTCCGCCTCTCGGTGGCTGATGTTGGAGGCGCCGCGCGACCCAGGGAATCTTGGCAGCTGCATTCGCAGCGCAGATGCGGTGGCCGCAGGCGGGGTGCTCCTGGTTGGTGACGCATGTGATGCATACAGCGTGGAGTGCGTTCGCGCGACGATGGGCTCCATCTTCACTGTGCCAATCTTTCACGGCTCCATTGACGAAGCGCGTGACCTTCTTGCGCGCTGGCCAGGAGAGACGGTTGCAACGGCGGGTGATGCGCCGGGAGACTACGCATCCCTCTCGTACAAGGCGCCCGCAATGATCGTGGTTGGGACGGAGGCGGAGGGGCTCTCCAGTACACTTCGCGCCGCGTGCAGTGCAACGGCAAGCATCCCAATGCTCGGACGCGCCGAGAGTTTGAACCTTGGCGTTGCGGCGGCAATTACGCTCTACGCCGCCGAGCGCGCGCAGCGACTTGGACGTGGTGCATGATGCGGGTGTGTATCGAATGACGCGACCAGAACGCGCCGCAGATCTCGGCATCAAGATCGGCCGCTTTGCCCACGGCTCGCGCAACGCGATCAGTGATGTGGCGGGCGTACGCGTTGCTGCGGAGACGATCGTTGAAGGGAGTGGGCCACTCGTGCGCGGCAGAGGCCCTGTGCGCACTGGCGTCACTGCGATCCTGCCGCAGGCACTGGAATCAATGGGGCACCCGCTCTTCGCGGGCACGCATCG
>JAUMDJ010000128.1:0-8019 GCA_032121895.1 Chloroflexota bacterium
CCACCACCCATCACGATGCTGCGTGAGAAGGCGGCGCGCGCAAGCTCAAGATCGTGCGTGCTGACGATGAGCGTCTGGCTCAGCGTGTTGAGCAACTCAATGAGCTCTCGACGACCGCGAGGGTCGAGTCCTGCCGACGGTTCGTCAAAGACGAGGATGCTCGGCTCCATGGAGAGCACGGTAGCGAGTGCCACGCGCTTCCGCTGGCCAATGGAGAGGCGCATTGGTGGCCGAGTAGCAAGGTCGAGTGCGCCGACTGCGGCGAGTGCCGCTTCGACACGGTCGTGCACCGCGCCGGCATCAAGCCCCATATGGATTGGACCGAAGGCCACGTCCTCCCAGACGGTCGGCGAGAAGAGTTGATCGTCTGGGTCCTGAAAGACGAGTCCGACCTCAGCGCGCACGCGACCGATCGTCTCATCCGATACGTTCATCCCCGCAACGCGCACACTCCCATGCGTTGGTCGGTAGATCCCATTCAGGTGCAGCATCAGCGTGCTCTTCCCCGCACCGTTCGGCCCAAGGAGCGCCACCTTCTCGCCACGCGCGATGTGCATATCGATGCCGCGGAGCGCCTCGGTACCGTCGGGATACCTGAAGTGCAGGTGCTCCAGGTGGACCCAGTGGTCGTCACCCGTCGGTTCACCCTCGTGCGCGTGCGGGTGCGCATGCGCGGCGGGGAGTCCCGCGTGCGAGTGACTGTGAGTATGCGCGTCGCTCATCTCAGAACCTTGGCAGAAGTGCGCCGGCGACGCCGATTGCGGCAAAGGCGATCAAGGCGAGGGTCGTCTTCTGCAGGATGCGCGGGTCCGTCTGTTGCAGTCCGCCGAATGAGAGCGAGCCACGCGCCCCGCGCGCCGTTGCCGCCTCCTCAACGCGCGCGGCGCGCGCATATGCACGCAGGAAGAGGGCGCCGGCAAGATTGCCGGTGACCCGCGCACGCCACGGAATGGAGCCGCCGGCGCGCTCGCGCGTCTCGCCGAGTGGACTCGCAGAGCGCGAAGATCGCGCGCGCAGCATGCGTGTCGCTTCGTTGCGAAGCAGGTCAAGATAGCGAATGGTGAGACCGGCACTTGTGGCAATCGTGTCGGGGAGTTTCAGTGCGCGGAGCGACCCGACGATGCTCTCAATTGGGTAGAGCTTGACCAAGATCAACGCAACCTGGACAGAGATCCACGCCTTAAGTGCCGTAGTGAGGATGATGCGCAGTCCAGCACCACTCACACTGAGGCTGATTCCCCCCAACTCGCCCGCCCAGATGATCTCGTCACTCCGCGTGAAAAGGAGAGGGAGTGCCGCAACGACGAACGGGAGCGCGATGAGTGCGCGTCGCGCGAGCTGCGCTGGCGCGATCCCGCTGAGTGCGGCGACGGTGGCCACCGCGAGCCAGACGAGTAGATATGCGAGATAGCTCCCCGTAGGAAGGAGCGCAACGCCGAGGGCGACCAGCAGCGTGGTGATGATCGCCGCGCGCGCATCCTGGCGACCGGTTGCGATCATCCGCTACGCCGAACGGCGTCGCGCCGCAACTCGTCCGAGTAGAAGAAGGATCACGACCACAACGGCGACGCCAACAACCCCTGCAAGGATCGTGGAGGCTGTTCCGTCAAGCCCTGGAATGGTGTAGTCAGGGAGTAGTTCAAATACTGGGCCTTGCCCCTGATCCAGAAATCCGAGATCTTCCGCGACGCGCTCAAGTCCATCGGGGCTTGCCGACGCAAAGAGGCTTGCAAGGCTCACGGTGATCAGCGCGATTGCTGAACCGAGCGCAATGCGACGTGGGGCTGACGCACCTCGCTCCGAGGTGCGCCCGCTCAAGATGTCCGGCGCACTTGCGCTGATGAATCCGATCGCGCCGATCGTGATCAGTGCCTCACCCACGCCAATGAGTGCATGGATTCCAAGCATCGCAGGGAGCCCGATCCCAATGTCTGTGGTCCCTGAGATTCCGAGCTGCAGCGTGGTAAATCCTGCTGCCGCCATGACTGAAAGCCACGCGGCGAATCCGACGCCCACAAACTGACCTCTCCGCCCACCACCGAGCACCTCGGATGTTGCCCGAGCAACGAGCGATCCGCCGAGTGTGCCAATGACGCCCATGTTGAAGATGTTCGCGCCAAGGACGAGGAGGCCGCCATCCTGAAAGAGGAGTGCCTGGATGCCAATGACGGTTGCCATGACGATGCTCCCCGCCCATGGACCGAGAAGCACACCAGCGAGCACACCACCGAGCAGGTGGCCGCTCGTTCCAGCGGCGACTGGGAAGTTGAACATCTGGGCGGCAAAGATGAATGCCCCTGCGATGCCCATCAAGACCGTGCGCGCGGGTGCGTTGGTGCGCTCGGTTGAGATCTGTCGAAGGGCGATCCCGATCACCATGGCGGTTGCCACCCAAAGAGCAATCGACACTTCCGGGGCGAGGAATCCGTCAGGAATGTGTAAGGTCGGGCGCATGCCCTGAGTCTATCGCAACACGTTGCAATAAGCATCCCTTATCCTCACCGCATGGCAAAGCAGCAAGCGACCCACGGGCTGACAGAGCGGCTTCAGGCCGTGCTCAAGGAGCGTGGGCAGCGATGGACCGAGCAGCGGCAGATCATCGTGGACGTCCTCGCGGCCTCCGATGGGCATGCGACAGGGGCTGAGCTGGTGGAGCGCGTCCACGAACAGGATCCGAGTGCGACCCCATCCACGGTCTACCGAACGCTCGACCTGCTCGAAGAGCTCGGCCTTGCGCGGCACCATCACGGACCAGATGGTCGCGAGACGTATCACCTAGAGGAGACGCTGGAGCACGGCCATCTTCACTGTCGGGGCTGCGGCGCCGAGCAGGAGTTGAGCGCCGCCGCCGCAGCGCCGATCATGAAGGCGATCGCTGCGGCAACCGGTTTCAGCGCCGACCTCGACCACCTCTCCCTGCAGGGGCTCTGTCGCCGCTGTGGTGCAGCCCAAGGTTCGTAGCCGCCGAGAGCGATAGTGGGGGGGTAGACTCGCCTAGAGCGGCGCGCCTCTTGCGCCACAAGTAGATAAGGATGGACCCATGGCTGAGAAGTTGAAGATCACGTACGCCACCCTCTCCGACTCCAACGAGGAGATCCATAAGGGGTACGAGGCGGGGCTCGCTGAGGCACGCACCCTCCTTGGGGCGAGCTACGGCAACTTCGTCAACGGCCAGTGGCTCACCGATGGTCCAACCTTTGAGAAGCGCACACCGATCGATGGCTCCGTGGTTGGAACGTTTGCAAAGGGCGATCGCAGCACAGCAAAGAGTGCAATCGCAGCGGCGAAGGCCGCCTACCCGGCTTGGTCATCACGCCCCTGGGAGGATCGCGTCAAGTTGATCCGCGCCGCCGCGGAGTTGATCAGTGATCGACAGTTCCTCTACTCCGCACTCCTCTCCATTGAGGTGGGGAAGAATCGCCTGGAAGCACTCGGCGACGTTGAGGAGACGGCCGACTTCTTCCGCATCTACGCGAGTGAAGTTGAGCGCAACAAGGGATACCACCACCCGATGGGGAACCTCGGTGATGCAAAGGTTGAGACGCTCACCGTGCTCAAGCCGTACGGCGTATGGGCGGTGATCAGTCCATTCAACTTCCCGTTCGCGCTCATGGGCGGCCCAGTCGGCGGCGCACTCGTCGCTGGCAACACCGTGGTGTTGAAGCCGTCATCTGACGCGCCACTCTCTGCGGTGCTTCTGGCGCGCGCCATCAAGGATGCGGGCATTCCTGACGGCGTCTTCAACATGGTGATGGGACCTGGCGACAGCGTCGGCGCTGAACTGCAGGAGAACGCGGATGTTTCCGGCATCACCTTTACCGGATCATCTGAAGTTGGAATGCAGGTCTTCCGCTCATTTGCAAAGAACTATCCGAAGCCGGTCATTGTGGAGATGGGCGGGAAGAATCCAACCATCGTCTCCAAGCACGCAGATCTGGAGAAGGCAGCTGAGGGCGTGATGCGTTCAGCCTTCGGGCTCGGCGGGCAGAAGTGCTCGGCGAACAGCCGCGTCTACGTTGAGGGCTCCGTGCACGACGAGTTTGTGAAGCTGCTCGTTGAGAAGACGAAGGCGTTGAAGGTTGGCGATCCAACGGTGCGCGGCGTCTTCCTTGGGCCAATCATCAATCAACGATCCGTGGACACCTTCCTCGCTGCGTGCGATGAGGCGAAGCGCGATGGGAAAATTGAGATTGGTGGCGGTCGACTCACCGACGGCGATCTTGCGAAGGGCTTCTACGTTGCCCCAACGGTGGTCAGCGGACTCCCTGCAACGCATCGGCTCTTTAAGGATGAGCTCTTCGTTCCGTTCGTTGCGGTGACCAAGGTGAGCTCCTTTGAAGAAGGGATCGCACTCGCGAATGAGAGCGAGTACGCCCTCACGGCGGGCTGTTTCACCGAAGACGAGAAGGAGATCCGTACCTTCTTGGACACCATCCACGGCGGCGTGATCTACGTGAATCGACGCGCCGGCTCCACTACGGGCGCCTGGCCAATGGTCCAGCCGTTCGGCGGCTGGAAGAAGTCGGGGACCACAGGGAAGTCCGGCGGCGGCCTCTATTACGTGCCGCAGTACCTGCGCGAGCAGAGCCAGACGATCGTTCGGTAGGCCCTCGGGGGGGCCGTTGCGCACGCGGAAGGGGTTACGAGAGGCGTACCCCCTCGTATACACTTCGGATAGTTCGTATCCAAAGGAGGCTGCAATGACCGTGATTGAGAAGCCACAGGCGTGGCCAACGAGCCTGCCCCACCTCGTCACTGAGGTGCCAGGTCCGAAGGCGCTCGCCCAGGTTGCCGCCGACCAGGCGGTTGTCTCGAACAGCCTGCCGCGCGCCTACCCGTTCGCGCCAGTGCGCGGATTCGGGATGGGGGTTGAGGATCAGGACGGCAACGTCTTCTTGGATTTCTGTGCCGGCATCGCCGTGAACTCCACCGGTCACTGCCATCCGCGCGTGGTTGACGCCATCGTGCAGCAGGCGCAGCGACTCATCCATTACAGCGCCTCCGATTTCTACGAAGAGCGCTACCAGGAGCTCGCAAGTGCACTCGCCGCGTCGGCGCCATGGAAGGGGCCATCAAAGGTACTTCTCCAGAATTCAGGAACCGAAGCGGTAGAGGCGTCCATTAAGTTGGCGCGTTACATGAGTGGCCGACAGTGGATCGTTGGATTTGTTGGCGGATTCCATGGGCGTACGCTCGGCGCGCTGACGCTCACCAACTCCAAGGCTAAGTATCACGCCCACTTTGGGCCGCTCGCCCCAGGCTTCCTCCACGTGCCGTTCGGCAGTGAGGGTCTTGACGAACTAGAGGAGCGAATCTTTGCGCGCACCATTCCGGGTGACGAAATCGCTGCGTTCGTGGTGGAGCCAGTCCAGGGCGAGGGCGGCTACGTCGTGCCAGATAAGGACTTCTTCCCGCGTCTCAAGCAGATTGCGGACAAGTACTGCATTGCGATCGTTGTTGACGAAGTTCAGTCTGGCGTTGGCCGCACTGGGAAGATGTGGGCGATCGAACACTTCGGCATTGAGCCAGACATCGTTGCAACCGCGAAGGGGCTCGGCTCCGGCATGCCGATCGGCGCCGTGATCGCCAAGGAGCACTGGATGCGATGGAAGCCAGGCTCGCACGGCTCAACGTTCGGCGGAAACCCGGTTGCCGCAGCAGCGGCGATCGCCACCCTTGAAGTGATCCGCGACGAGAAGTTGATGGAGAACGCGGTGGCGCGCGGCAAGGAGGCCGTTGATGGCCTGCGCGCGTCGCTTAAGGGGAACAGCCTCGTCACTGACATTCGTGGCATTGGACTGATGATCGGCGTGGACTTTGTGGACGCAGACGCGGCGGCAGATGTTGAGGTGGAGGCGTTCAAGCGCGGACTCCTCGTCCTGACGTGTGGCGATCGCGGTGTGCGCATGAGCCCACCACTCGTCGTCAACGCCGAAGAGATCAAGACGGCGGTACGCATCTTCGCCGAGGCTGCAGCGGCCGTCGCCGCGCGGCGCTAGTAGCACCGCGGAACTCGGCGTGTCCGGATCGACCGGATCTAAGCTCCTCAGCATGCGCGACGCCATCGCCGCGCACGTCCACGATGGCGACACGGTTGCCATTGAAGGATTCACGCACTGCATCTCCTTTGCGGCGGGGCACGAGATCATTCGCCAGAAGCGCCGCGATCTGACACTTGCGCGCATGACGCCCGACCTTGTCTATGACCAGATGGTGGCCGCCGGTTGCGCCAAGAAGTTGATCTTCAGTTGGCTCGGTAATCCTGGCGTGGGATCACTCCACGCCATTCGTCGTCGCACCGAACCCGCCGCGCTCGCCGCAGGCGAGACACTCCTGGAGATGGAGGAGTACAGCCACCACGGCATGGTCGGCCGATACGTTGCGGGGGCCCATCGACTCCCGTTCTATCCGCTCCGTTCGTATTCAGAGAGCGACCTGCCGAAGGTGAATCCGCTGATTCGCCAGGTGGAGAGCCCCTACGGCGACGGGAAGATCTGGGCGGTGCCGCCTCTGAATCCAGACGTGGCGATCATCCATGCGCAGCGCGCCGACGAAGAGGGGAACGTGCAGATGTGGGGGCTCTTGGGCTGCCAGAAGGAGGCGGCCTTTGCGGCGAAGCGCGTGATCGCTGTAGTGGAAGAGATCGTGCCGACGAGTGTGATTCGCGCCGATCCGAATCGCACCATCGTGCCGGGACTGATTGTGAACGCCGTGGTGCACGAGCCGTTCGGTGCACACCCTTCATATGTACAGGGAGACTATGACCGTGACAACGCCTTCTATCGCGAGTGGGACACGATCAGTCGCGACCCCGCAGCAACCGAGGCGTGGCTGAAGGAGTGGGTCTACGACCTTCGAGATCGCGCCGCCTATGTTGCAAAGTTCGGCGCGGCGTACTTCAAGGGGCTCACCCCACCGTCAGCACCGTCGGGAGTCGTTGATTACGGGGACTACCGATGAGTGAGCAGAAGCCGGCGAGCCGCAACGAGCTGATGGTCGTGGCGGCGGCGCGTGCACTTGAGGGGAAGCGCGTCTGCTTCGTGGGGGTCGGCCTGCCCAACATTGCGGTGAACCTGGCGAAGCGCACGGTGGCGCCACAGATGGAGCTTGTCTACGAAGCGGGCGTCTTCGGCGCGAATCCTGCACGCCTCCCACTCTCGATTGGCGACCCAACTATTGTCACGGGCTCCACGGCGACCGTCTCCATGCACGACCTATTCGGCCTCTACCTGCAAGGGGGTCGCATCGATGTGGGCTTCCTCGGCGGTGCGCAGATTGATAAGTACGGAAACCTGAACACCACGGTGATCGGCGACTACGCCGCGCCGAAGACACGCCTTCCGGGCTCGGGCGGTGCGTGCGAGATTGCCATCAACGCAAAAGAGATCATGGTGATCATGCGACAGAGCACACGAAGTTTTGTATCAACCCTTGACTTCCGAACCTCACCAGGACACCTCGGGGGCGCCGCTGCATCGGCCACCTTGCGCCGTGAGCAAGGGTGGGGTGGGAGCGGACCATCGGTGGTGGTGACGGATCTCGCCGTGTACGGATTCAATAGTGACGGCGAGATGGAGTTGCGCAGCATCCACCCTGGCGCAACGCTGGACGAAGTGAAGTCCACGATTGGGTGGGAGATTCGGACCCCGGCGAACGTTCCAGAGACGCCTTCACCAACCGCAGAAGAGTTGCGCCTGATCCGCGAAGAGTTGGATCCGACGGGCGCATATGTATAACGGCAGTCATGACTAACGCAAAGATCTTTAGCCGCGGAGGCGCGGCACTCCCACGAGCGGTCAGCGGTGACGGCGCATGGATCACCGACGCAACGGGCCGTCGTTATCTAGACGCTGCTGGCGGCGCCATCGTGGTGGGCGTTGGACATGGGCGCGCAACCATTGCCGCGGCGGCGGCAGAGCAGGCGGCGAAGATTGCGTACGCCCACGGGAGTGCCTTCACCGCCGACGCGCTTGAGTTGTGGGCGGAAGAACTCGGGCCGCTTCTACCAATGGATGGGGC